>NZ_DAIPZF010000054.1:0-13072 GCF_036782355.1 Cypionkella sp. | reverse complement strand
TGGCGGAAGCGGTGGGATTCGAACCCACGGTAGGGTTCCCCCTACGCTCAGTTAGCAACCGAGTGCTTTCGGCCTCTCAGCCACGCTTCCGTTGAACTTCATTTAGCGATCTGGGCGAGGCTGGGCAAGAGGGAAAGTTTCAGATGTTTTCCGCAGTTGCTGGCCCTTGGCAACCGCCAGCATCAGCCAGAGAACAGGAAATGCAGCACATCGCCGTCTTTGACCTCATAGGTTTTGCCCTCGACGCGGAACTTGCCAGCCTCTTTCGCGCCCGCTTCACCCTTGCCAGCGACATAGTCGTCATAGGCGATGGTTTCGGAACGGATAAAGCCCTTTTCAAAGTCGCCGTGGATCACACCTGCGGCGCGCGGGGCAAGCCAGCCTGACTCGATTGTCCAAGCGCGGGCCTCTTTGGGGCCGACGGTGAAATAGGTGCGCAGGCCCAGCAGTTGGTAGCCCGCCTTGATCAGCCGATCGAGCCCGGCTTCGGTCAGGCCCATTTCTTCCAGAAACATCGCTGCTTCGTCTTCGGCCAATTGGCTGATTTCTTCTTCAATCTTGGCCGAGATCACCACAGACCCAGCACCCTGTTCGGCGGCCATTTTGGCGACGCGGTCCGATTGGCTGTTGCCCTTGGCGGCGCAGGATTCCTCGACGTTGCAGACGTAAAGCACGGGCTTTGCGGTCAGCAGTTGCAGCATATCCCACTGGCGACGATCATCGGCGGCAATCGTCAGCGTGCGCGCGGGTTTGCCTGCGTTCAACGCAGCCAAAGCGGCAGTCAGCAGGCGGTGCTGATCTTGGGTGTCTTGATCGCCGCCGCGCAGTTTTTTCGCCAAATTGGTGATGCGGCGTTCGATGCTGTCCATATCGGCCAGCATCAGCTCGGTTTCAATGGTTTCGGCATCGGCGACCGGGTCGATGCGGCCTTCGACATGGGTGATGTCGCCATCTTCAAAGCAGCGCAGCACATGGGCCACGGCATCGCATTCGCGGATATTTGCCAGAAACTGGTTGCCCAGACCCTCGCCCTTGGATGCGCCGCGCACAAGGCCTGCGATATCGACAAAGGTCATGCGGGTTGGGATGATGGTTTTCGATCCGGCGATGGCGGCAAGCTTGTCCAGCCGCGCATCGGGCACGGCCACTTCGCCAACATTGGGCTCGATGGTGCAAAACGGAAAGTTAGCGGCCTGCGCTGCCGCAGTGCGGGTCAGCGCGTTAAACAGCGTTGATTTGCCGACGTTTGGCAGACCCACGATCCCCATTTTGAAACCCATAGCGGCACCCTCTTTGCTTGACCGTCTGCGGCATAGGCAGCACAGGCGCTGCGGTCAAGGCTTTCCAGCGCCGCAACGGCTGCAATCGCTGGGCTTTGGTGGCTTTCTGAAGGCTTGCACGGCAAGGGGCATTGATTTTCCTTAAGCCGCCGTGCAAACCGATTGCGGACGAATAGGGATGGGCCGCCAGATGACCAGAATCGACGACACTTTCGCGCGGCTTAAGTCGCAAGGCAAAAAGGCTTTCGTGTCTTATATCATGGCGGGCGATCCCGATGTCGCAACGTCTTTGGCGGTGATGCGCGGCCTGCCAGCCGCTGGGGTGGATATCATCGAGCTGGGCTTGCCCTTTACCGATCCTATGGCTGATGGGGCGACGATCCAGCTTGCAGGGCAGCGTGCGCTGGAAGGCGGCATGACGCTGGATAAGACCTTGCAAATGGTGCGCGATTTCCGCGCCGAAGATAACATCACACCGATCGTGATGATGGGCTATTACAACCCGATCTATGCACGCGGGGTGGATCTGTTTTTGACCCAAGCAGTGTCAGCTGGCATTGACGGGCTGATCATCGTTGATCTGCCACCCGAAGAAGACGACGAGCTGTGCATTCCAGCACAAAAGGCGGGGATGAATTTCATTCGCCTTGCCACGCCAACCACCGACGCCAAGCGTTTGCCAAAGGTGCTGCAAAACACCTCGGGCTTTGTTTATTACGTCTCGGTCACCGGCATCACCGGCGCTGCGGCGGCGCAGGCGGCGGATGTGGGGCCAGAGGTGGCGCGGATCAAGCAATCGACCGATCTGCCAGTGATC
Organism: Cypionkella sp.; assembly: GCF_036782355.1. Lineage (NCBI taxonomy): Bacteria > Pseudomonadati > Pseudomonadota > Alphaproteobacteria > Rhodobacterales > Paracoccaceae > Cypionkella > Cypionkella sp. Next base: position 10,975 of record NZ_DAIPZF010000054.1, on the reverse strand, counting down.
GTGGGCTTTGGCATCAACACCCCCGAGGCCGCGCGCACCATTGCAGGCGTGGCAGACGGCTGCGTGGTGGGCTCGGCCATCGTCAAGGAAATCGCCTCGGGCAAGCCCTTGGCCGAAGTTCTTGCCTTTGTCGCAGCGCTTGCCGCTGGTGCGCATTCGGCCTGAGTGCGGCGCTTGATCTGCTGCGGCGATCCTGCATAGGGTCGCCTGCAACAGAAGCCTTGCAAAACTGCGGATGATTGGTCACGATAGCTTACCAATTTTAGCAGTTTACAGCGATAGGGCCCGCCATGGCAGTCATCACCTGCATCGACGATCTGAAGACGCTTTACAAAAAGCGCACCCCGAAGATGTTTTACGATTATGCAGAGTCGGGCAGCTATACCGAGCAGACCTTTCGTGAAAACACCTCGGACTTTGCCAAGATCCGCCTGCGTCAGCGCGTGGCGCGCGATCTGACCGGGCGCTCGACCGCCAGCACGATGATCGGCGAGGCGGTCTCGATGCCAGTGGCGCTTGCGCCTGTTGGGTCCACCGGCATGCAGCGCCCCGATGGCGAGATCAAGGCCGCCCGCGCAGCCGCAGCCTTTGGCGTGCCCTTTACGCTGTCGACCATGTCGGTCTGCTCGATCGAGGATGTCGCCGCCCATAGCCCGACGCCGTTCTGGTTTCAGCTTTATGTGATGAAGGACGAAGATTTCGTCGATGCGATCATCGAACGCGCGCGCAAGGCCAAATGCTCGGCCTTGGTGGTGACGCTGGATCTGCAAATTCTGGGGCAGCGGCACAAGGATCTGAAAAACGGTCTGACCACGCCGCCCAAGCTGACGCTGCCCAATATCTTGAACATCATGACCAAACCGCAATGGGCGATGGAGATGCTGGCGACCCCGCGCCGCACCTTCCGCAATATCGTCGGCCATGCCAAGGGCGTGACCGATCTGGCCAATCTGTCGGCCTGGACCAACGAGCAATTCGACCCCTTGCTGACCTGGGATAAGGTCAAACGCATTCGCGACCAATGGGGTGGCAAGCTGATCCTGAAGGGCATTCTGGATGCTGATGACGCGCGCATGGCGATGGATGTCGGTGCGGATGCGATTATTGTCTCGAACCACGGCGGGCGGCAATTGGATGGCGCGCTGTCCTCGATCCGCGTGCTGCCCTCGATTGTGGCGGCGGTGGGTGATCAGACCGAGGTTTACCTCGACAGCGGTATCCGCTCGGGCCAAGATGTGCTGAAAGCGCTGGCTTTGGGGGCGAAGGGCACCTTCATTGGCCGCAGCTATATCTACGGCTTGGGCGCGATGGGGCAGGCGGGTGTGACCAAAGCGCTTGAGATCATTCACAAAGAGCTGGATATCTCGATGGCGCTTTGTGGCGTGCAAAAGGCGGTCGAGTTGAACCGCGAGCATGTGCTGGTGCCGCGCGATTTTGAAGGCGACTGGGTCTAACCCCGCCTTGTGATCGCGCGTCCCAGCAGCGGCACCAGCGCCAGCAGGCAGGCGGCAAAGACAAAGGCAAAGCGCAGGCCGAACTGGCCTGCGATCATGCCGACCAAGGGCGGGCCGAAGAAATAGCCGAAATAGCCAAATAGCGTCGCGCGCGCCACCGCCCGCGCTCTTGCGGCCGGGTTGGCCTTTTGGCCGACCAGCGAAAAGGCGGTCGGCGCAATCACCGATGATCCGATGCCCATGATCACAAACCCCGCATAGGCCATCGCGGGGCTGACCGCGGCGGCCGCCGTCAGCGCACCCGTGGCCGAGATCACCGCACCGCCGGTCAGCAGCCAAAGCGCGGGCAGGCGGCTGGCAAGACCTTGGCCAAACAGCCGCGCGATACCCATGGTAATCGCCATCAGCGCAGGCCCCAAAGCGCCCGCAGTGGCACTGCCGCCCAAGGTTTTCTCGATATGCAGCGCCGACCAATTCTCGGCGGCGTTTTCGGTCATAAAGGCCACCAAGACCATCGCCCCACCCAGAACCGGAAGCCAGCCCAGATGCGCCGCCCCTTGCCCCTTGGGGCGGGCCAGCCCGTCGATCCGGCCATCGGCTTCGATGCTGGCCAGCGACAGCAGCAGCGCCAGCCCGGCCATCAGCGCAAAAACCTCTGGCGGCCCAAAGCCCGCCTGCCGCAGCGCGCCGGTGGCCAAGGCGCCCCCCGCATAGCCAAAGCTATAGGCGGCGTGGCTGAGGTTCATCAGCGGCGCGCCACGGGCGTTTTCCAAGGCCGCCACACGCGCGTTCATCATCACATCGGTCAAGCCGGTGCCCGCACCCGCCGCCATCATCGCCAGCGGAAACAGCGCAAGACTGGCCTGACCGGGCAGCACAAAGCCCAGACACATCAGCGTGCAAGACAAAGGCAAGGCCGCGCGGCCAAAAGCCACCCCCGCCAAGGGCGCCAGCAGCATGGCAACCACCGCCGCAATCGGCGTCAGAAACAGCATCAGACCCAGCTGCGCCTCATCCACCGCCAGCATGGCCTTGATATCAGGCAGATCCGCGGCAAACGTGCCCCAAAGCACCCCCATGGCTGCAAAGGCCGCAACAGCAGGACGGGCAAGACGCAGGGTGGCAAGGGCGGTCATCGGCTCTCCGGTTCTTCGGCAAAGCCATAGCGCAGGCCAAAGCGCCAAACTATCCCCGCAGCGACCCTGCGCGCGATTTATATACCCGCTGCGGCCGGTCGCCGCTTACTCCGACTTTGATCGATATTCGTAGCGGTAGCTGTAATTGTAGCGGTATCGATAGCCAGAGGTGTTTGTCGGCTCATAGCCATTCAAAACCGCACCCGTGATTTTAACGCCAGCGCCTTCAAGCGTGCGCTGCGTGGCCTCGATCTCACCAATCTGGGTGACGCCATAGCGGGCCACAACCAAAGTGCCACCGGCAATGCGGCCAAGCACCGCGGGGTCGGTCACTGCCAAAACAGGCGGTGTGTCAATCAAGATCAGGTCAAATTCTTTGTCCAACAGCGCCAAAAGCTCTGTCATCCTCGGCCGCATCAGCAATTCAGCTGGGTTTGGCGGAAAGCGGCCGGTGCCGATAAAGCTCAGGCCCTCCACCGGACCCTGGATCATCACCTCGGCCAAAGTTTTTTCCTCGGCCAGATATTGCGCAAGGCCAGGGGTGTTTTTGGGCTGATTAAAGAACTTGCGCAAATGACCGCGGCGCAAATCGCCATCGATCAGACAAACGCGCTGGCCGCCCTGCGCCATCACCACAGCAAGATTGGCTGAGGTGAAGCTTTTGCCAACACCTGGAGCAGAGCTGGTCATCACAAGCGACTTTGTTGGAGCATCGAGCATGCCGAAATGCAGGCTGGTGCGCAAAGATCGAAACGCCTCAATCGCAAGACTTGTGGGGTCTTGGATTGCCAAAATCGGATGGCGATCCGACTTTCGGCTGCGCGAGGTGTCTGCGCCGGCAACATAATTTACCGTGGCAAAGACCGGCAAACCAAGCTGCTCAATCTGATCTGCCCCCTGCACACCGCGCCTCAGCCAATTGCGCAGCAAAACATTCCCGATCCCAACCATCCCCCCCAACAGGAAAGAAAGCGCCAAAATCAAAGAGCCGCGCGGCGCCACGGCGGCATCGCTGGCCTGCGCCAAATCAATAATGCGAACCGAGCCAATGTTGCTGGCGCGCACAACCCGCGTCGACTGGGCCTGACTTTGCAAATCGGTGTAGACCTTTTGCGCCAGCTCTAATTTATCTGTCATGTTCAGGATATTACGCTGAGTCTCGGGCAGCTTTTCGGTTTCCTGTCGCAATTGGTCCAGCTGCGCCTGCAAACGCGCACGGTTGTTCATCAGCTGCTGATAGACAGGGTGGTTCGGCGTATAGCGCTGTTTTATCTCATCTTCCTGCGCCTGAAGCGCTTGCAGGTCGGTGTTGATCCTATCAACCTGCGTCAGCAAAGATTGGCTTTCAAAGCTTAGATCGACAACCTGCGCTTGGCGGCGATAGTCGTTCAGTTCATTCTCGGCATCGCGGACCGCTTTTTCAGCGATCGGCAATTGCGTTTCCAAAAACTGCAAACCGCTGTCGGCGTTTGCGACGCCGCGATCAATGTTTTGTTTAACATAAGAATCCGCAATCGCGTTCAAAACCCGCTCGGCATAAAGCGGGTCACCCGCCTTAAATTGAAGCTGCAAAACCCCAGATCCGCGGCCTTGTTCAGATATTGTCAGCGCTTGGCGGACGGCTTCAAGCGTCTTGGACTCATCGCGCTGCATCACCAGAAATTCGCGTCCAACGGCCCCTGTCAAAGAAGCCACCCGCAGCGCAAAAGTCTGGTCTGCATTGGTCAAAGTCAGGCCAACTTGACCGGTCACAACCTCATTATCAGGCAGCGTAACGCTAAAGCTGTTTTCGCCAGTGATGGTCAGCGCAATCGGCTCTTCTACCCAAGCCGCCGTCACCTGCAACAAATCAAGCGCAATGCTGCTGTCGGGCCGCGCATAGGCCGGCAAGCCTGGAATCGGCAGACCATAGTGCTTCACCGCAACGCCGATCACAGGCATCAGCAGCGGTTCTGCCTGCCAATCCAGATGTAGCTTTGCCACCGCTTGGCCCAGCACCAGACGCGAGCCGATGATCTCGATCTCGGTTGTGGTTTGCGCCCCGGTATCACTCAGCCCCAAAAGCTCGGTCGGCAGGCCCATCTGGCTCGACTTGCTCTCCAACTGCACCAGCGCATCCGCCTGATAAACCTTGGCAGTGGTCACAAAAACAAACACACCAAGACAGGTGCCAAGAACCACCCAAAGCGCAATCAGCCATTTGCCGACCCAGATCGTCTCAATAAGTTGGCCCAGATCAATCTCATCAAGACCTTCATCTGCGGCGGCTGCTGTGCTTTGTCTTGCCATACGCGTCCTCATTTGCCTTTCAGCCGCTGTGCCCAGGCTGCCGCCGCGGACTCGATCTTCTCAAACGTCAGTTGGTGAAATTCCCGCGACGTCCGATAAGGGTCTTCGATCGCACGCGCGCCGGACCAATGATCAAGAAGCATGGTTTTTCCCAAAAGTTGCGGCGCAAGCCGGCCAATTTCCTGCCGATGCCCAGCCTCCATCACAAGAATAAGATCCTGTTTGGCCCCAAGCTCTGGGGTGAATTGTCGTGCCTTATGCCCAGCAAGACTGACCCCATGATCCAGCGCGACCTCGGCCGCCGTCGCATCGGCAGCATGGCCAACCAAAGCGCCGATCCCGGCCGAGGTGACGGTCAGATCAGGCAGCTTTGCTTGCAGTACCCGCTCTGCAACGGGAGATCGGCAGATATTACCGACACAAACAACCAGAACCGAGGTTATCACCTGTCTATGCCCTAATTTGTAATGGTTTGGGCGGCACGGGTCGCTGTTACAGTCGGCAGCAACCCCGAAATCGTATCGTTCCATCGCGACAAGGGCGAGCGCACCACATAAACAACATCCGCAGGTTCCAGCACAAAGCGCGTGCCCAACAGCAGGCCTGTCGGTGATAAGGTTTCAAGTTGGAATACCGTCATCCGGCCGTTAACAAGGCGAAACACAAAAACGCCGCGGGCATCTGCACGGGTCTCGTTCAGACCGCCTTGTCGCGTGATCGCCTGCGTCAAAGTGATGGGTTCTTGCGACAGATCAATTGCAGCAGGCTTCGAGATTTGGCCCAGAAGATAGGCCTCTTGCGCCCGCCGCCGTGTCACGGTGACAACGTCACCCGCACGCAGCAGCGGATTGTTTTGCTCGAGCCCCGCATTCAGAAAGCCAGCCAAATCAATCGTGTAAAGCCGGCCGCCGCGTTGCAGCGAAACCGCCCGCGTATCTGCGGCTTCGGTCAAGCCACCCGCCGCGTTGATCGCCGTGATTAAGGTGGTCGGCGCAAGTGTTATGGCCTGACTGTTCGGCACTTTTACCTCGCCCGCGACAACAACCCGCTGCGAGTTAAAGGCCGCGACACGCACTTCAACCTGTGGGCTGGGAATAAAATTTGCCAACCGCTCTGCCACTTCGGCGCGGACATCGCTGGCGGTGCGACCGCCCGCCTCGACTTCACCGATAAAGGGATAGTTAAAGCTGCCATCCGCCTGCACATAAAAACCACTGTCTTCGGCAGCACCACGCGGCCCGACGGGCAGCATCAATTCAGGATGATCAAAAACAATGACATTCAACAGATCGCCCGATCCGATCCGATAATCCGAAGCCTTGCCAACCGGCAAAGCGGAGCGGGCATAGCCGCGGGCAGGCTGACTAAAGGTGTCAATATTCGAGGCGTCAAGGCGAACAATCGCGACATTTTCAATCGCCGTCTTTTGTTGATCCGGGGTAACCGGAAATTCAACAAAGCCTTGAGAGCAAGAGGCAAGGCCTGACGAAATCACGAGCGCCACTAATACTTTTGCCAACATTTAAAACACCTCGAAAACACACTTTCGCGTCTTAGCCGAAAAATTGCGCAGGAGGAACTCAAAAATCCACCCAAGATTCAATCTTGGATTGAATGCTGCTATTTCTTTATATCTATTCTGCCGCCAGCTTTGCAGAAACTGCGTCACTGTCTTTTTGAAGCCACACCAGATCGCTGACCTCTGATGCGGCATGATAGTCGATTTGGCCAAGCGTAAGCAGGTGCTTGATCTTTGGCACATCTTGATCAGCGCAAGCCTCGGCTAATGCTTGCAGTCTAACATTAAGATCCTCCCAGGACAGCAGCGCCTCTTGGGCTTTGGAAATCTGCGGATGTTCCGTCGGGGTTGCGCGATTGCACAGTAAAAGCTCTTCATAAAGCTTTTCGCCAGGCCGCAGACCGGTAAAATAAATCGCAATATCACCATCAAGCGGGGCATCAACAGCGGCGCCTTCGTTCTGGATCACCGGTTTTAATCCAGAAAGCCAGGCGATGCGCAGGGCCAGATCCAGAATTTTAACTGGCTGGCCCATATCAAGCACAAAAACTTCGCCGCCCTGCGACAGGGCTCCGGCTTGCAGCACCAGTTGCGCCGCCTCGGGGATGGTCATGAAATAGCGGGTAATCTGGGGATGCGTAACCGTGATCGGCCCACCTTCCGCAATTTGACGGCGAAACAGCGGAATAACCGAGCCGGATGAGCCTAAAACATTGCCAAAACGCACCATCGAAAACCGCGTTCTGGTCTGACGCGCAGCCCATGCCTGACAGACCAGCTCGGCCATCCGCTTGCTTGCGCCCATGACATTGGTGGGGCGCACGGCCTTATCGGTGGAGATCAGAATAAAAGCTTCAACCCGTTCAAGAACAGCAGCCTCTGAGAGGGTCACCGTGCCGAAGAGATTGTTCCGAATGCCTTCTAAGACGTTCTGCTCGACCATCGGCACATGCTTATAGGCGGCGGCATGATAAAGCGTTTGCACCCCCCAGCCCGCCAGCACCGATCTGACGCGTTGAAAATCGCAGACCGACCCCAACACTGGCACGATCTGGATGGTTTGACCTTTGGCAGCCGCAAGCAGTTCAGCATGAATTTGGTAAAGCTGAAATTCAGACATCTCGAACAGGATCAGGGTTTTAGGGCGCGCCAAAAGAATCTGGCGGCACAATTCCGAGCCAATCGAGCCGCCCGCCCCAGTGACCATAACAACCTTGGCTTCGATCATCTGCTGTATCAAATCAGCTCGTGGCGTCACAGGATCGCGACCAAGCAGGTCTTCAATCGCAATCTCGCGCAGGTCAGAGACTTTGGCCTTGCCCGAAACAAGATCTGACATCGCAGGCACGGTCTGGAGCCGAACCGGCAGCGGTGCCAAAGCATCCAACACAGCTTTGCGTGCAGCGCGATGCAGGCTTGGCATGGCCAGCAACACGGTTTTTGCCTGCGTTTTGTCAATCAAACGCGGCAGATCCTTCGGCGCATGGACGCGCAGACCGCCGATCTCGGAGCCCTGAAGATCGGGTGCATCATCGACAAAAGCCCTTGGCGCAAAGGCAGGCCCATGCTGCAAAGACGCAAGCAGCTGCCGCCCCGAAGAGCCTGCGCCATAGATGATAACAGGCGCGCGCGGCTGCGCCTGACTTAACAAAAACACACTGCGCATCGCCATTCGCCCGCCCGCGAGGAGATAGAAGGCCAGTAAAGTATAGATCACGGGCACAGACCTTGGCAGCGCCAGCCCCAACAGCTGGGCGCCAATCAGCATCAGCAGGCCCGAAGCAAGGCAGCCAATCAGAATAGCCTGCAAAACAGCACTGTCGGCATAGCGCAGAATGGCGCGGTAAAATCCCAAATGGACAAAGAGGCCAAGGGTTGGTGGCAGCATAACGGCCAATATCAGCCAAACATCCGGCCAAGGCACCGCCGACAGATTGCCAAGTCGCAGCATCATCGCCACACAGAGTGACAGACCCAGCAGGGTGATATCAGCAATGACTTGCAAACAGCGTTTAGACCCGCGTGGCAAGGAAAGCAGCCGCTTTATCGCAGGAGAGAGGGCCGAAAGCACCATCTTAACAATACTTTATATGAAAAAGGTCAGCATCTAATACATCTCGAGCATAGCCAGAGTGTCTGAAGAAACCCTTTTCAAAACCAGTATTTCACCAAGGCGCTAACAACAATTTGCCTAAATTTCTACGAGCATCAGGCCTAAGCCAGATGCCCGCACCTTAGGTTTTTTGGTTTGGCGCCAGATCAATCACATCGTCTTCAACCTCGGCGGCTTTGGGTTGCCCCACCAGCAGCGGCAAAAGTTCGGCCCCCGTCGCACTTTGACCCGAGGTTTCGACCGGATCGCGCCAGCTGAGGGTGTCAAAGCCGCCGCAATTCTCGCAGATCGGCTGCCAAGTGGCGTGGATGGCCTGACATTTATCGCAGCACCACTGCGGGCCACGCGGAGCGGTCAGCGCGCGCGACAACCAGCCGCGCACAACCGCCTCGTCAGAGCCTTCGCCGCGTTCAACCGCCGCCATGATCGCAAGCGCCCGCTGCGTTGGCCGCGCGGTGGGCAGATCGCCCAGCGCACGACGGGCCGCTGGATAATCTTCGGCGGCGATGTTCAGCTCGGCCAGCAAGAGTTTGGTCTGGTCGCTGTCACCATGCTGCGAGGTCAGTGCGGCAAAGCGTTTCAAGCGCTGCACCGGGGTCTCTTCAGGCTCTATATCGGCAAAAGCAGCGGCAATTTCGGGATGCGGCAGCACGCTCCAGGCCTTTTTCAGAATGCGCGCCGCCGCTTTCTTATCGCCCTTTTCAATCAAGCCACGCCCCGCCATCACCGCCGCCGGAATCAGATCGGGCGAGCGTTTGTTGGCCTCGATCGCGGCCTCGCGGGCCTCGGTGCTGGCGGTTTCGTCCATCACGCCGCGCGCCTCTTGCAGCGCAAGCACGGCGTCGCGACGACGGTAAACATCCTTGGGCAGGCTGCCGGCCTTTAGCTTGGCGCCCAAAGTGGTTCGCGCGCCTTTCCAATCGGCTTTTTCTGATTGCAGTTTTAGCAAAATATCCTGCGTCTCGGCATGCTTGGGCTTCAGCGCAAAGGCCTTTTCAGCCAAGGCGAGGGCTGTGTCCGTATCACCCTCGGCCAGCTTTTGTCGCAGCAAGCCGCGCACGCCGACAAAGCGCGTCGCCTCATTGCTGACCAAAGCGCGATAGGCCGCGGTGGCGCGCTTGGTATCGCCTGCGGCCTCGGCGGCTTGGGCCACCAGCAGCGTTGTCAGATCAGGACTTTCCAAAAACTTCTCGGCACGCTGGGCGCGGATCAGCGCCAAACGCCCCTCGCCCGAAGCCAGCGCCATCAGCCCTTCAGACAGCGCCTGATAGCCCTTTCTTTCACGATTGCGGTCGAAATAGCGCGAAATCGCGGTTTCATCGCCGTTCAAAAAGCGCAGCGTTGCGACCAAAAGGCCGGTCAGCTTCATCACCAGCCACAGCAGCGCAACCAAAAGCAAAAGCACAATCGCGGCTTGCAATGGCCCCAGACTGAATTCCCAGCCCGCCACCGCAATCCGCACCCCTTCGGGCGATTGCAGCAACAGATCGGCGCCATAGGTGAGCCCCGCAATCGCGGCAATAAACAGCAAAACTTTAATCAAAGACCACAGCATAGCAGACCCCCTATTGACCCAAGGCTGCGGCAAGGCCCGCAACAGCTGTTTCACCGGCAAGCCGGGTTTCCGCCAATGCCTGCCAAGCCGCCATTTCGGCCAGTGCCGGCGCTGGCAGGGCGGCGATCTCGGTCAAAGCCGTGGCCAGATCATTGCCGCGAAGTGCCGCTTCGGCGCGCGACAGCACTGCATCGGGATCGGTGCCTGCGCGCGCAGTGGTCGAGCGTGCCCCGGTCTGCGTGCGCAGAAAATTCGTAGCGCGATCAGCCCAGCTTTGCCCCATATCGGCCCGCAGTGCCGCATCCAAAGCGGCGCGGGCGGCCTCTGGGAAGGCTTCGGTCAAACCGGCAAGCGTCGGCAAACCCGTTTGCGCGTGATCAGACAACACAGCAGGCACATCGGCCAAAGCCGAAAGCGCCGCCGCATAGGGCGCGCCGCTGTCCAAGGCGGCCTGCACCTCGGCCAAAGCCAATGTCGCGCGGGCCAAGGCAGAGGTCACCTCTGCCTCGGCCTTGATCTTATCGGCGGCGGCTTGCGCATCGGCCATCATCGCCTGAATCGCTGCGGTATCAACGGCACCTGCAGGGGCCTGTTTCAGCGCATCAATTTGCGCCTGCATCTCTTGCAGCGCGGCGGTTGGGGCGGCGTTCCCAGCGGGGCGCGCCTCCAAAGCTTGGATCTTTGCGGCCAGATCAGCAATTTGCACCGCAAAAGCCGCCGTATCCGGCAAGGCCGCCAGCTTGGCCTGCAAATCCGCGGTTTCGGCCTGCTGCGCCGCAAGCGCTGCCTGCAAAGCCGAGGTATCCTGAAGCGGCCAGCCCTTTGGCACATATTGCGCCAGACCAAAGCCAATACCCGCCGCAATCACGCCCCCCAGCAGACCACCAACCAAACCGCCACTGCGCTTTG
>NZ_DAIPZF010000053.1:0-13864 GCF_036782355.1 Cypionkella sp. | reverse complement strand
TGGCGGAAGCGGTGGGATTCGAACCCACGGTACGGTTCCCCGCACGCTAGTTTTCAAGACTAGAGCCTTAAACCACTCGGCCACACTTCCTGCGCTAGTGTGCTTATCATTCCTGTCGCCAAGTTCAAGCGGCGATGCGTGTGGTTTGGGTAAATGCTTTACGCTTCGGGGGCGTTTGGGTTGGGCGCGGGGTCGTGCAGGCGGTAGCCTCGGCCTCGGATTGTCACAATCCTGTCGGCGGCACCTAAAGGGGCGAAATGGCGGCGCAGTCGTTTGATATAGACATCGACGACATTGGTCAGAGGGTCTTCACTGGCGCCCCAGACATGCTGCAAAATCCGCGATCGGCTAAGAACTTTGCCTTTTTCCTGCATCAGAAACTCGAGCAGCGCATATTCCAGCGAGGTCATCAAAAGTTGGGTGCCATTCAGGGTGACGATTAGGGCTTCGGTGTCAAAGTGCAGATCGCCGGCTTGTAAGGCCCGAGGCTGGCGTGGCGGTGCCATCTCGCCGCGCCGCGCCAAGGCTTGCAGCCGCGCGGTCAATTCGTCGAAGGCAAAGGGTTTGGTCAGGTAGTCATCGGCTCCCAGACCAAAGCCTTTGACCAAATCGGCCGTGGTCGCCATTGCGGTCAGCATCAGGATTTTGCTGCGCACCCCGGCCTCGCGCAGCTTTTGGCATATCTCGCGGCCATTCATGCCTGGCAGCATCAAATCAAGGATAATCGCATCAAAGCTTTGGCCGAGGGCGGCGTCATAGCCTGCCAGACCGTCCCGCTCCCAGACCAGCAGATGGCCTTCTTCGCGCAGGCCGCGCAGCAAGAAATGCGCAATCCGCTCTTCGTCCTCGATCAGCAGCAGTTTCATAGGGCTGCGGGCTCCTCGATCAGGGGAAAACAGGCCAAAAGCTTGGCGCCACCGGCGCTGCTGCGCTGCACGGCGATGGTGCCGCCATGCGCCGCGGTGATCGAGCGAGCGATGGCAAGGCCAAGGCCTGTGCCGGTGCGGCCGGTTTGGCGGCGCTCCGAGCCTTTGACAAAGCGCTCAAAAATCCGCGGCCAATCTTGCTCGGCAATCCCCGGGCCATCGTCGCAAACCGAAAGCAGGGCCTGACCGTCTTGGCGGGCGACCGCGACTTTTATTGCGACGCTGCCGGGGGCGTGTTCCAAGGCATTGCCAATCAAGATCCGCACCAGCTGCGCAAGCCGGCCCCGATCGCCGTGGATCAAGATCTCGCCTTGGCCAAGATCCACAGCAATGCTAGCCTCGCGTTGCAGCGAGAGGCTTTGCATCTGCTCGACTCCCAGGGCGACGGCATGGGCAAGATTGACCTGCTCGGCGCGAAAGTCCAGCACACCGGCCATCTCGCGCGCGATCAGGAACAGGTCGCTGACGGTGGTTGTCAGCTCTTCAGTGATCGAGACGATGGTGCGAAGTGCGGCGGCCTGCGCGGCAGGGCGGGCCGATTTGCTGCGCAGCGCCACCTCGGCCTCGCCCCGAATGGCGCTGACGGGGGTGCGCAATTCATGGCCGATGTCGGCAAAGAACTGCCGGCGCAGCGTGTCGCTTTCGCGCAGCTCTGCAAGTGCGGCCGTAAGTGCCGCTGTGCGCTCGGCCACCCGCTGCTCAAGCTCCTGTTTGGCCGCCTCCAGCGCGTCTTGCTTTACCTGAATTTGCTGCGCCATTGTGGTAAAGCTTTGCGCCACCGCGGAAAACTCATCACGACCGGGCAGGGTGATCTGATAGGCCAGATCATTATTGGCAATGGCTTTCGCCCCCATGTCCAGCGCGCGCAAGCCAATCTGCAACCGCCGCAGTAAGGTCAGGAAAATCGCCGCCGACAAGAAAATTGCGATCAGCATTGCAGCCCAGGCCGTGGCCTGTGCAAAGCTTTGCATCCTGCGAATCTCGCTTTGAGCTTGGCTCAACTCGGCGCGCTGCGCGGTGGTGGCGGCTTGGATCAGGGTTGCGATTTTGACATCGACCTGACCTTGCAACACTGCCACTGCCTTTTCTCGACCCGCAGCGATTTCGCCGCGACGGATCATCTGGGCGGCGCTGTCGATTTCGGTGAGGGCGGCGGTGATCTGATGGCGCAGCAGGGTCAGATCGGCCAAAGTGGCGAGGTTGGGCGCGTTTGCCGCCAAAGCTGCCTCTCGGTGCAGGGTGGCGTCAATCTGGTTCAACGAGACGGTGATGTCTTGCGCGGCTTGTCCGAAGTCAAAAGCAAAGTTGCCGTCGCCCGAGATCAGGTCGCGGCGGGCTTGCTTGAAGGTGCGAAACACCGAGGCCGAGAGCTGGAAATACCCCGAGAGGCTTTCATGCGCGAGGCTGCTGCGCAGATGATTGGCGTCATTGCGCTGGGTCGAGACGATAAGCAACAAGGCCGTGCTGATCGCCACGGCAGTCAGGGCAGCATAGGCAATGAAAAACTTGGTACGAAACAACATGCGCCTTAATACCTAGCCCCAAATGCTTTGCAATTGGTTTCGCCCCCCCTCGCATAAACGCAAAGGGGGGGCGAGACAGGCTTAGTTGATCGGCGACAGCAGGTCTGGGTTTTCCACCAGATTGCGCACGCCATGCGCGTGATCTTCGCCAAAGACGTTATTTTGGAACCAAGCGTCAACGCTGGCGATATTCACCTTGACCACCTGCGGCCGCACGCTCCACGAGACTTGCAGCGGCGAGCCTACTTCATTGTAGCCCGGCCCGGTGGTCGAGCCTTCGTACTGCACCGGGGTGCCAGTGTTGGCGGGGATATTGATCGCCTGATGCACACCGTCCACGACATCATGCGCGGTCAGGGCGACAAAATCTGCGGCGGCAGGGTCGTTGACCAGCACATAGACTTGGGTTTCAACGCGCAGCTGTGGGTTGCTGATGGCCTCGCTCAGGCAAGCGCCAAGTGTTGGGCCGGGGGTAACTTGGGCGGTGGTGTGGACATAATGCACCTCGATGGTGTCGCCCGAAACCAAGCCGCCATGGCCCTTGTCACCAACGGCTTTGCCAAAGGGGGCCAGTTCGGCTTCGGTCAGGTTGCCCGCGTATTTAAAGCCGGTGCCAAAGCCCGCGCCATCACCATTTCCGGCAAAAAGCGTGAACTCACCGCCCTGATGCTCGGCACCATCATGGAAGTGGATGTTGCACAGGTTCATCTCGGTATAGGCTGGGGCTTCGGCGAAAACGCGGTCATTGTTGCCGGCAACCGTATCAATGTTGCGCGGCGATTGCGGGCCAAAGCCCTTGCCGGCGGTGTTTTCGGCCAAGGCGGCGCGCTGGCTGGCGATCACCGTATCCGCAGCCATGCCTTCGGCAAGGGCCAGAGATGTCGTCATCAAGAGCGCGGTTGCGGAAAGAACAAAGGTTGATTTCAGTTTCATTTTTGACCTCAGTGTTGGCTTGGGTTGCTTTAATGAAACTAAGGTGGGGCTGGTTTTGCGCATTACGAGAGGCCTTAATCGACCGTTCATTCCGCGTTCATTTTCGGTTCATAAAAAGGCAAGGCTGGCGCCAAAAGCCTGTTTTGTGCAGCAGAAAAGCCGCGGTTTCAGCTTTGGGGTTAAAGAAACCGCGCCAAAAGCGCTTGGCCGCCGATGAAAAAGGCGGCCATGGTTGCAAGATAGGCAAAAAGTGCCAGCAGGGCGCTGCGCTTGGGCATCGGACGTTGTTGTTGCAAAAGCTGCTCTGATTGCAGCAGGTTCGGCCAGCTGATCATCACAAAAAACAGCAGGAAATAAGACCGTGTGATCAGGCAAAGGGCCGCTGCCAGCACCGTCATCGCAATCGAGGCCTTATGCGTCGCAGCAGGGATAAAGCTGTACACAAGGTTTTGCGTGATGCGGCCACCATCCAAAGGCCAAAGTGGCAGCAGATTGAAAAAATTCAGCGCCCCCAGAACCATCGCCAAAACCGACAGAAATTGCGCCAGCTGAAACGCGGGCAGGCTGCTGGCGTTTTGAAAGATCAACTGGGCGGTGGCATAGCAAAGCGCCATTGGCGCAAGGCAGATCGCAGGCCCCATCAGGGTGATAAAGACCGACCTGTCAACCGAGGCCGGCGCGCGGCTGGAAATCGCCACGCCGCCCAACAGCGGGATCAACCGAAACCTTGCATCAGAATGGCCGCAGACGCGAAAGGCCGCGACATGGCCGAATTCGTGGATGATTACGGCAACGATCAGCGCCATGCCAAACATGATGCCCCAAAGCACCCAAGCTGCCAGCAGTGCCAGCACCCCCAAGCCCAGCGCCTTGGCGTCAAAGCCGATAATTTGTAGCCCACCCTGCGCCACCCAGCCGTCGCGCAGGATTGCCCAAGTTCCGGCCATCAGGCACAGCGAAAGACCGAATTCAAGCAAGGGCATCTCCGATCAGGCGAGGGGCGGGGGCTTGGGTCAGAGGTTGTCTTGCTGCGGCATGCCCAGAACGTGATAGCCGCTGTCAACGTGGATAATCTCGCCGCTGGTGCATTTGCCGTAATCCGAGCAAAGATAAACCGCCGTGCCACCGATCGATTCAAGCGTCGCGTTTGATCGCAGCGGCGCATTGGCTTCGGTATGGCGGAAGGTGGCACGCGCGCCGCCAATCGCAGCCCCTGCAAGGGTTTTCATCGGGCCGGGGCTGATGGCATTAACGCGCACCTGCTGCGGGCCCAGATCATTGGCAAGATAGCGCGTCGCCGATTCCAGCGCCGCTTTGGCCACGCCCATGACGTTGTAATTTGGCGTCACGCGGTTCGATCCGCCATAGGTCAGGGTGATCAGGCTGCCACCATCGGGCATCATCTCGGCGGCGCGGCGCGAGACGTCGATGAAGGAAAAGCACGAGATCGCCAGCGAATTGCTGAAATTCCCGCGCGAGGTATTGATAAAGCGGCCCGTCAGCTCGTTCTTATCCGAAAAGGCGATGGCGTGGATCAGAAAATCCATCGTGCCCCAGCGCGATTTCAGCGCCGCAAAACAGCCATCAAGGCTTTCGTCATTGGTGACGTCGACATCAACCAGAAAATCACTGCCGACTGATGCTGCAAGCGGTTCAACTCGCTTGCCAAAGGCCTCGCCCTGATAGGAAAACGCCAGCTCTGCCCCCTCGGCGGCAAGGGCGGAAGCAATGCCCCAAGCGATGGAACGTTCATTCGCGACACCCATGACAAGCCCGCGCTTGCCCTTCATCAAATCGGCCATTCTGGCACTCCTCTTAACGGCACTCAGGCCGAGTATTTACTCATCAATAGGGTGGCATTGGTGCCGCCAAAGCCGAAGGAGTTCGACAAAACTGTGTCAAGATCGACGTTTTCTTGCAGCACAGTGGCAATTTCTGCCGCATGCAACTCGGGGTCCAGCGTGGTCACATTGGCCGACGCGGTGATGAAGCGACCGTTCAGCATCAACAGCGAATAGATCGCCTCTTGCACGCCAGTAGCCCCCAGGCTGTGGCCGGTCAGCGATTTGGTCGAAGAGATCACCGGCGTGTTGCCTTCGCCAAAGACACGACGAATGGCTTTGACCTCGGTGACATCGCCCGCAGGGGTCGAGGTGCCATGGGCGTTGATATAGCCAACCTTGCGGCCCTGTGGCAGGGTGGATAGCGCCAGCTTCATCGACCGCTCGCCACCCTCACCCGAAGGCGCGACCATGTCAGAGCCATCCGAGGTGGCGCCGTAGCCGGTGACTTCGCCGTAAATCTTGGCGCCGCGCGCAAGGGCGTGGTTCAATTCTTCCAGCACCACAACGCCGCCACCGCCTGCGATGACAAATCCGTCACGCGTCGCGTCAAAGGCGCGGGCGGCCAGTTCTGGGGTGTCGTTGTATTTTGACGACATCGCCCCCATCGCGTCAAACAGACACGACAGCGTCCAATCCAGTTCTTCACCGCCGCCAGCAAAGACAATGTCTTGCTTGCCCATCTGGATCAGCTCGGTGCCATTGCCGATGCAATGCGCCGAGGTCGAGCAGGCCGAGGTGATCGAATAGTTTACGCCCTTGATCTTAAACGGCGTGGCAAGGCAGGCGGAATTGGTCGAAGACATGCCCTTGGTGACCATGAAAGGCCCCATACGTTTTGGGCTGCCGGTTTCGCGCACGATGTTATGGGCCTTGAAGAACGACTTGGTCGAAGGCCCACCAGAGCCCATGATCAGACCCGTGCGTTCGTTCGAGACATCGGAAGGTTCCAGCCCCGAATCTGCCACCGCTTGCGCCATGGCGATAAAGTTATAGGCCGCGCCATCGCCCATAAAACGCAGATCGCGCTTATCGATGTGATCTTCCAGCACGATATTGGGTTGGCCGTGAATGCGCGAGCGAAAGCCGTGTTCGGCATAATCGGGCGCAAAGACGATGCCGGATTTGCCCGCGCGAAGCGAAGCCTCGACCTCGGTGACAGAGTTGCCAATCGAGGAAACGATGCCAAGACCAGTGATTACAACGCGACGCATGGCGCTCTCCCTTCGTGTTTCCTCCTATCTAAGGGTTAGGGGCACGAGGAGCAAGAGGCATGGGCTTGGCAGGCCTGCGCCCCCGAAATGGGGGGCGCTGCCACCGTGTCAGCTTTCGCTGAGGGCGACTTTCATATCTTTGACGATATAGATCACTTCGCCGTCCGCTTCGACGATGCCATCGGCGACACCCATGGTCAGACGGCGGGTTTGCAGCGCCTTGGTGAAATTGATCCGGTAGGTCAGCATCTTGCGATCAGGACGCACCATGCCGGTCAGTTTGACCTCGCCGACGCCAAGCGCATAGCCGCGCCCCTGCCAGCCGCGCCAGCCCAGGTTAAAGCCGGTCAGCTGCCACAGACCATCTAGCCCAAGGCAGCCTGGCATGATCGGATTGCCCGGAAAGTGGCAGTCAAAGAACCACAGTTCCGGCGTGATGTCGAATTCGGCCACCACATGACCCTTGCCATGCTCGCCGCCATCGCCCGAGATTTCGGTGATGCGGTCCATCATCAACATCGGCGGCGCGGGCAATTGGGCATTGCCCGGCCCAAACAATTCGCCGCGTGCGCATTTCAGAAGGTCTTCTTTGCCGAAGGATGTTGGAAATCCGCTCATGCCTCTATGCTCTCCCATAGGCTGGTGCTTTAGGCTTTGGTGTAACACTTGGCGCAAAGCGGACGCAAGCGCGCAGCGGGGATTGACGCGGCTCAGGCGTGGCGCAAGATCGCAGGCAAAGACCACAGGCGGGGCAGATGACGCAATTTCAACGGTTTTTCTGGGCCAGCGGCTTGGCCAATCTTGCCGATGGGGTGGCGACATTGGCTTGGGTTTGGGTGGCAAGTCTTCTGACACGGGATGCGGCGCTGATTGCGCTGGTGCCGATGGCGCTGCGCTTGCCTTGGGCGATTTTCGCGATTCCTGCGGGGTTGGTGGCGGATAAGTTGGATCGGCGGCGGTTGGTGGTGGCGATGGACGCCTTGCGCGCTGTGGCCTTTGCGCTGGCGGCGGGGGCTTTGTGGGGGGCGGGGGCTTTGCCTGAAGCGCCTGCCGCGGGGGTGGTGTCGCTGCCGCTGTTCATGGCGCTGTGTCTGGCGGCCCTGACGGTGGGGGTGGCCGAGGTGTTTCGCGACAATGCCGCGCAAACCCTGCTGCCCGCACTGGTGCCCGATGCCGGGTTAGAGCGGGCCAATGGCCGGCTGTGGACCTTGGAGGCGGTGACCAATCAAATGCTTGGGCCAGCCTTTGGCGCCTTTCTGTTGGGAAGTGCGCTTGGTTTGCCTTTTGCGATCAATGCCTTGGCCTATGCTGTGGCGGCGGTCTTGATGGCGCAGCTTTCGGGAGAGTTTCGCCCGCATAGTGGCAAGCCCGAGCCGTGGCGGCCAGCGCTTGCCGCTGCCTTTGGGTTTTTGCGCGGCCAGCCGCTGTTGCGCCTGCTGGCGGTGATCACCGGATTTTGGAACATGTTCTTTGCGATGCTGTCCTTTGCGCTGATCTTGCATGCGCAGGAAAATCTGCGGCTTTCTGCGCAGGCTTACGGCTTTGTGCTGATGGGCATGGCGGCGGGCGGGGCGCTGGCGGGGCTGGTGGGGGACCGGATCATCGCGCGGTTTGGGGCGCGGCGGGTGATGCCCGCGGCCCTGATGCTGTCGGCAATCATGATGCTGATGGTGCCGATGATGCCGAACGGCTGGGGGCTGGCGGGGTGTTTTTTCGTGTTTGAGCTGTCGGGGATCACTTGGAACATCGTGTCGGTCAGCCTGCGGCAACGCTTGGTGCCGGATGCTTTGCGAGGTCGGGTCAATAGCATTTACCGACTGCTGGCGTGGGGGATGATCCCGCTGGGCACGGCGCTTGCGGGGGCGATGGTGGGCTGGGCCGAGCCAAGTTTGGGGCGCTCTGTGGCGCTGACGGTGCCGTTATGGCTGGCAGGGGGCGGGCTGATGGCGGTCAGTTTTTCGGTTTTGCCAGCGCTTTGGCGGCGGCTGGCACGGCCCTCTGGCGAATAGCATTTGAAAATCCCCGACAAAACGCGATATAAGGGCTGATGGACAGCAAAACGCATCACACCCTTGCCACGACGCGGGGCACGACTTGGTTGGCCGCAGGGGGCTTGCGCCCAACGCGGCAGCGGCTTGCTTTGGCCGGATTGCTGGTGGGCGACGGCATGGATCGCCATGTCACTGCCGAAAGCCTTTATGCGGCGGCAGGCGATGCGGGCGAAAAGGTCAGTCTTGCCACGGTTTATAACACCCTGCGGGCGTTTTGCGCGGCGGGGCTGTTGAACGAAGTCGTGGTCGATGGCTCGCGCAGCTATTTCGACACCCGGATTGACGATCACCCGCATTTCTATTGGGAAGACAGCAACGAGCTGACCGACGCCCCCGCCGAAGATCTGGTGATCGCAGAATTGCCCGATGCGCCTGCGGGCATGGTGGTGTCGCGCGTCGATGTGGTGATCAGGCTGCGCCGCGCCTAAGCTGCGGCGAAGATCTGACATCCCCGCCGCAGATTTCTTGCTTGGCGCTTACTTGCCCAAGACCTTGATGCGGCCCTCGACAGCGGGCTTCACCGTGCCCATTTTCTCGACATAGGCCATCACATCATTGGCCACCAAATGCCCGCCCAGCGATGGGTCCAGCTTGCCACCGCCAAGCGCTGCATAGCCGTCGCCGCCGCCAATCAAATAGTCGTTGGTCGCAACCTTATAGACGGTATCAAGGTTCAGCGGCGCGCCTGCGATCATCACCTCGGACACCCGCGCGCCGGCTGGGGCGGTGGGGTCATAGGTAAAGCTTAGGCCCGAAACTTGGGCAAAACGGCCCGCGCCCTTTTCGACTTGGCTGACCGAATTTTCAAGCGCTGCAAGCACTTGCGACCCCGGCAAGGCGGTGACTTGCGTGGTGTTGCCAAAGGGCAGTTCGGTCAGGATATCGCGGCGCGTCAGTTTGACGCCCGCGTCATAGGTGCGATCAGCGCGAATGCCGCCGCCATTCATCAAGGCGATATCGGCACCTGTTTGCACACGCAGCGCATCGGCGATCAGATTGCCCATGCTGCTTTCCTCGCCGCGCACCACATTGCGGCGGCTATCAAGGGGCGTCTCGGACATACCGATTTCCACGTTCAGCGTCTTATCCAGCCCCGCCTCTAGGGTTGCGGCCAAAGCTTCGGTTTCCGGATCAGGTGTCACGCTGGCGGTATCGATAAAGCGGAAATTCGGCACCCATTTGATCGTGCGCTTGCCGTCTTTTTCGCCAATATCCACCATCAGATCCAGCGGCGACAGGAATTTTCCGTCGATCGAGGTTTCAACATAAGCCGTCACGCCATCATAGGCGGTGGCATAGGAATGATCATCGCCCGAAAGCACCACATCAAACGCATGGCTTTTGATCAGGGCGCGGTCGTTCTCCATATCGGTCTGCACCACGCCAACCACCAGATCGACCCCCGCCTCGCGCGCGGCCTTGGCGGCAGCAATTGCGGTTTCAACCGTTGGCAAAAACACCAGATCACCGGTCGAGGCGACACTGGGCGAGGTGTCTTGCGCCACAGGGATCAGCGCGATCTTCAGCCCAGACACCTCTTTCACCATCACGCCGCCCAAACCCGCAACCGGGCTGCCGTCGGCTTGGGTGATATTGATCGCAGCCCAAGGATATTTCGAGGCCTTGAGCTTTTCGACAAAGTTTTCCGGCCCAAAGTCGAACTCATGGTTGCCCGGAACCGCAAGGTCAAAGGGCACGATATTGGTCAGATCAATGGTGTTCTGGCCCTTGTCAAAGCCCGAAATCAGCGAAGGCGACAGCATATCGCCGTCAAAAACATAAAGCGTATTGGGGTTGGCCGCGCGCTCGGCCCGCGCTACGGCGTTCAGGCGCGCAAAACCACCGCGCCCGCCCGATTCGCTAAAGCTATAGACATCGCCCACCCCCAGCAGGGTCAGCTTCACGGTTTCAGCCAGCGCAGGCGCCGCCATCAGTGGCAGGGCTGCAACCGCACCAAGCAGGCAGGCGCGCAAATTCAAAGAAAAATGGGTCATGGGGATCTCCGCTTGAGGGGTGGGGATATTTTACAATTCTGTTACAATGCGGGTTTGATCGGCTTGTGTCAAAGCCGCAGTCCCAAAAACCCTAGGCGGCAGATATGACGCTGGCATGACGCTTGACCGCAGGAACGCGGCAGGGCATGAGGCGCTTATGGTGATATATAAGATCTTTCTTCGCCCCGAATGGGATGCTTTTCGCGCCGCAGGTCAGACCGCAGGCGCGCCTATTGATCTGGCCGATGGCTACATCCATTTTTCTGCCGCGCCGCAGTTGGCAGAAACCGCCGCAAAATATTTCGGTGATCTCAGCGATCTTGTGCTGGTCGCCTGCGAGGCCGACCGGCTGGGCGCGGCGCTGAAATGGGAAGCCTCGCGCGGGGGGGCGATGTTCCCGCATCTCTATCGCAGCCTGCTGCTGACAGATGTGTTGTGGGACAAATCTCTACCACTGGGCCACTCGGGTCATATTTTTCCTGAAGGTGTGTTTTGAAGCTGATGGAACGATTGGGCCTTGCCGCCCTGCACCGGTTTGACCCCGAGCGCGCGCATGGCCTGTCGATCAAGGCGCTGGGCGCAGGTCTGGTGCCGCTTGCAGGCACGCCCACCTCGTCGCGGCTTGCCTGCGATCTGGCGGGGCTGGCGCTGCCCAATCCGGTCGGGCTTGCCGCAGGCTTTGACAAAAACGCCGAAGTCATCGGTCCCTTGTGTCGTGCGGGCTTTGGCTTTGTCGAAGTAGGGGCGGCGACCCCGCGCCCGCAACCGGGCAATCCGCAGCCAAGACTGTTCCGCCTGACCCAAGATCGCGCGGTGATCAACCGCTTTGGCTTTAACAACCAGGGTGCTGTGGCGATTGCGGCCCGGCTTGCGCTGTATAAGCGCGGCACGGTGCCGGTGGGGCTGAACCTTGGCGCCAATAAGGACTCTGCCGATCGCGCTGCCGATTTTGCCGATGTGCTGGCGGTCTGCGGCCCCTATGTTGATTTTGCCACGGTGAATGTAAGCTCGCCCAATACCGAAAAACTGCGTGATCTACAGGGCCGCGCCGCCCTGACCGCACTGCTTGGCGGCGTGATGCAAACCCGCGATGACCTTGCGCGCAAGATCCCGATCTTTCTGAAAATCGCCCCCGATCTGACCAGCGATGAGCTGGCCGAAATCGCCGAAGTGGCGCTGGCGGCAGGGATTGCGGGCATTATCGCCACCAATACCACACTGTCGCGCGCGGGCCTGCAAAGCCCGCAGCGCGATCAGGCCGGCGGGCTTTCGGGCGCGCCCCTGTTTGAAAAATCCACCCGCGTATTGGCACAGCTCTCGCGCCTCACCGACGGCAAACTGCCGCTGGTGGGCGTCGGCGGCATCAGCTCGGCCGATCAGGCCTATGCCAAAATCCGCGCCGGTGCCTCGGCGGTGCAGCTTTACTCCGCGCTTGTCTACCAAGGCCTCTCGCTCGCCTCTGACATCGCCCTCGGCCTCGATCAGCTTCTGGCGCGCGACGGCTACACCAGCCTGACCCAAGCCATCGGCACAGGCCGCGATGCCTGGCTTTAAGCCTTCATCTGTCTAAAAATATCCTCGGGGGGCGGTTTTGGCGCAGCCAAAGCCGGTGGGGGGCAGACAGCCCCCCTTTTCGTCGCGGCCCAAGGGCGCTACATCAAGTCAACAAGATGGGAGAGCAGCGATGGAAGACGGCGTGAACAGCTTTATGACCGGCCCAGATGAGCAGGGGCGTTTTGGCAAATTCGGCGGACGGTTTGTCTCTGAAACCCTGATGCCCTTGATCCTTGATCTTGAGGCCCGCTATGAATTTGCCAAGACCGATCCGACCTTCTGGGCGGAAATGGAAGATCTGTGGAAGCATTACGTCGGCCGGCCCAGCCCGCTCTATTTCGCGCCGCGCCTGACCGAACATCTTGGTGGCGCTAAGATTTACCTCAAGCGCGACGAGCTGAACCACACTGGCGCGCATAAGATCAACAATGTGCTGGGCCAGATCATCTTGGCGCGGCGCATGGGCAAGACCCGCATCATCGCTGAAACCGGCGCGGGTCAGCACGGCGTCGCCACCGCCACCGTTTGCGCCAAATTCGGCCTGCAATGCGTGGTCTATATGGGCGCACATGATGTCGAACGCCAAGCGCCGAACGTCTTTCGCATGCGGCTGCTGGGCGCAGAGGTGATTCCCGTCACCTCGGGTCGTGGCACCTTGAAAGACGCGATGAACGACGCTTTGCGTGATTGGGTGACCAATGTGCGCGACACGTTCTATTGCATCGGCACGGTGGCGGGCCCGCATCCATACCCTGCGATGGTGCGCGATTTCCAAAGCATCATCGGCAAAGAGGTGCGCTGGCAACTGCCCGAGCAGGAAGGCGAAGGCCGCCTGCCTGATACCATCATCGCGGCCATTGGCGGCGGCTCGAATGCGATGGGGCTGTTCTATCCCTTCCTTGACGATCCATCGGTGAATATCATCGGTGTCGAGGCGGGCGGCAAAGGCGTGGACGACCGCATGGAGCATTGCGCCAGCCTCACCGGCGGCCGCCCCGGCGTGCTGCACGGCAATCGCACCTATCTGTTGCAAGACAACGACGGCCAGATTCTGGAAGGCTTCTCGATCTCGGCAGGGCTGGATTACCCGGGCATCGGGCCAGAGCATTCCTGGCTGCACGACATGAAGCGTGCGCAATATGTCAGCATCACCGACGCCGAAGCGCTTGAAGCGTTTCAGCTGTGCTGCAAGCTCGAGGGCATTATCCCCGCGCTGGAACCCAGCCACGCGCTGGCCCATGTGATGAAAATCGCGCCGACCCTACCGGCTGACCATATCATCGTGATGAATATGTGCGGGCGCGGCGATAAAGACATCTTCACCGTGGCCAAGCACCTTGGCTTTGATATGAAGATCTAAAGTACCTGTTATCAAAGACTTAAAGCGCGCGCCTGCACAGGGCTGCGCGCTTTTTCTTTGGGAAATTGCCTCTAAACTTTGGTTTAGGGCCACAAACCTTTGGTCCATTGCCGACGCATAGGCCTTTCGGGCAATAGCTCTGGCGGCAGGTCTGGGCCATCTCTGGCGCATGGTTGCAGCGTGCAGCCCACAGAGTGACCCGAAAATTTTTAACAGGAGATATCCCATGACTTCGACAACCAAAGCCCTGATCCTTGGCGCTGCCTTTGTTCTAAGCGCCGCTGTGGCACAGGCCGCCATCACCGTGGCAGATGTACTGCCAACCTATCAAGACGGCAGCTATAGCGCGGTTGAAGTGCGCGAAGGCGCCACCCGCATCACGGTCGAGGCAACCAAGGGCGGCGTGCGCACCAAGACCGTTTATGACAAGGCCAGCGGCGCCATCCTGACCACGCAGGACTATAGCAC
>NZ_DAIPZF010000052.1:0-16330 GCF_036782355.1 Cypionkella sp. | reverse complement strand
GTGGTAGGCCGCAGCTACCATTGCGGGGATCGAGGCCCCCCAGCTGATCCGCAAGTATCCATTCGACGCTTCAAGTATGAACGCCTGTCAGCAGTTTTCGGCGCAAGCAACATAGTCATGTCCAAAGACAGGGCCTTTGCGACCTTCCCAGCACTTTGCAACAGACCCTTTCGCTTTGGGGCAAGGGTCGGTCTGGGTGGTTGCAGCGCGCAGCTTACTTGGCCAAAAGGGCGTCGATCTCGGGGCGGCTGGGCATTGCGGGGGCAGTCCCGGGGCGGGTGACCGAGATGCCGGCTGTCGCACAGCCAAAGCGCACGGCGTCGATGACATCATGGCCTTCTGACAGGGCAACGGCAAAGCCTCCGTTGAAAGCATCGCCTGCCCCTGTCGTTTCGACCACGGGTCCGGCTGAGATCACCGGCACATGCACGGATTGGAGGGCGTCGTGATAGAGCGCGCCATTTTCGCCCAAAGTGATGATCACGGCACCAACGCCTTTGGCCAGCAAAGCCGCTGCGGCGATCCGCGCCTCATCGACCGTGGTCACCGGCAGGCCGGTCAGGGCCTCGGCCTCGGTCTCGTTGGGGGTTAGAAAGTCGCAAAGTGCAAGCAGTGAGTTGGGCAGGCTGGCGGCTGGGGCAGGGTTCAGGATGGTGGTGACACCTGCGGCCCGCGCAATCTGCAAGCCGCGCAGCGTTGCGGGAATGGGCTGCTCGAGCTGGGTGACAAAAATCGACGCCGATGCGATGAGATCGGCCTGCGCCTCGACATCTTCGGGCGACAAGCGGCCGGCGGCACCGGCCGCGACGATGATGGCGTTGTTGCCGCTGGCCTGTTCGATAAAGATATAGGCGGCACCCGTGTAGCTTTCTGCGTCAACCTTGACCTCGGCGGTCACGCCGGCTTTGGCCCAGATCGCGCGGGCGATTTCGGCAAAAGCGTCGTCGCCCAAACGGGTGATGATATGCACCCGACCACCCGCCATCGCGGCAGCGACTGATTGGTTCGAGCCTTTCCCCCCCGGCCCCAGCACAAAGGAATGGCCCAGAATGGTTTCGCCCATCTTGGGTTGCCGATCTGCCCGAAAGGCGGTGTCTGCGACAAAGATGCCAAGGATAACAATGGGTTTTTGGCTTGTCTGCATTGCTTAGGCCTCTGGCCCAATCACGCCCTTGCGCAGCATGAAGCAGCCATAAAAGCGCCGCTCGCCGGTTTGGATCACTGCATAGGCCTTGCGCGCCACATCGTAAAAAGCAAAGCGCTCGATGGAAATCATCGGTCGTGCGCGGCCCTCGGCGGCGTCAATTTCGGCCTGAACCTCGGCCTGAACTGCCGGAATAGCCGCTGCATCGCCGACGATTTCCATACGGCCTGCAAAGTCATCGACAAATGTGTCAAGCGGCAGCACAGACAGGACGGCTTGCACCGCCTGCGCCGCCGACAGGTTCTCCATCCGCAGCAGCTTGCCAGTGACCGTTGCCCGCGCCACCTGATCAGAGGGGAAGTTGGTGTCCGCGATGATCAGCACATCGCCATGCCCCATCGCGCGCAAGCAGCCCAAGACCTCGGCATTTAGCCGATTGTCTATCCCTTTTAACATGGTCGTTCCCCCCTAGATGCGTTGACCTGTAGCCTTGTCGAAAAGGTGCGACGCCGCAGCCTCTGGCGCAAGGGTGATCGTATCGCCGGGCACAAAAGTCACACGATTTCGGAACACCGCCGTCATTTCCCGCCCCGCAAGGCGCAGCACCACATGGGTTTCAGAGCCGGTGGGTTCAATCACCGAAACCACCCCCGCCAGTCCCTGATCGGATTGGTGCAGATGTTCGGGACGGATGCCATAGATCACCTCGCGCCCCTCTTCGGCGTGCAGGCCCTGTGGCAGCGGCAGGCGCGCACCCAAGACCTCGACCATGCCTCCTGTAATCCGCCCTTCCAGCAGGTTCATCGACGGGCTGCCGATAAAGGCCGCAACAAAGGCATTGGCGGGGTGGTCATAAAGCTCTAGCGGCGCGCCGACCTGTTCAATGCGCCCGCCCTGCATCACCACGATCTTGTCGGCCATGGTCATGGCTTCGATCTGATCATGGGTGACATAGACGGTGGTGGTCTTTAGCCGCTGGTGCAATTCCTTGATTTCGGTGCGCATTTGCACGCGCAGCTTTGCGTCAAGGTTAGAGAGCGGCTCGTCGAACAAAAATACCTGCGGGTCGCGCACGATGGCACGCCCCATAGCCACCCGCTGCCTTTGCCCGCCTGACAGCGCGCGCGGAAAGCGGTCAAGATAGGGCGTCAGCCCCAAAATTCCGGCGGCGTGTTCCACCTTAGCGCGGATGGCCCCTTTATCCATGCCGCGCATTTTGAGAGCAAAGCCCATATTGGCCGCGACGGTTTTATGTGGGTAAAGCGCATAGTTTTGAAACACCATGGCGATGTCGCGCTCGGAGGGCGGCAGGTTGTTCACCCGTTTGTCGCCAATCATCACATCGCCGCCCGTCACATCCTCTAGCCCCGCGATCATGCGCAGCAAGGTCGATTTTCCACAGCCCGATGGGCCGACCAGCACGACAAAGGCGCCGTCCGGAATATCGAGGTCAAGCCCATGAATGACCTGCAAACCCCCATAGCTTTTGCGCAATGCGCGGATCGTCACTTCGGCCAAACCCTTGCCCCCCTTGCAGCCCTTAAAGTTTTCTAACCTGCCAAGACTGCCTCTGTCCATCCGCTGACCATACTAACATGTTAAAATCTTGACAGAGCAGTTTTGCCTTGCGAAGCTAATCGAAGGGAAAGTTGCGACGCTGGGGGGAGGAGACCTCTGAAGATTTGTTCGGCCGAAGGTGGCGTAAGCTGCGTATGGCAGACTGGAATCGCAAAAATCGCCCAAACAGAAACCAGACCCGCGGCGGAAAATCCGATCCGGGCATGTTCGAAAGGGAGGAGCTATCTTGAAGGTTGATCTATACGAGGCCATGTCACGCGCGAAACTCAGCCGTCGCCGCATGCTACAGGGGTCGGCAGCTTTGGGCGTCATGGCAGCTATGCCCAAGGCGATGGGCCTTGGCCCTGCACTGGCGCAAGATTCGGTGCGCGCGCAGATTTTGGCGATTCCGGGCGTGGGCAATGGCAGCCCAAGCGATGCCGATTGGCAAAAGGTGGGCGAGCTGTGCCTTGGCGCAACCAAAGCCAATGTGGCCGAGGGCGAATTCGCCGGTGTCGAGCTGACCTTCCTTGGTCTGAACAATCAAAACCTGCACAACCTGCTGTTCCGTGGCTTTTTGAAGTCTTGGGAAGCCTATACGGGGGCCAAGATCAACTGGATTGACTTGGCACAGGCCGATTATAACCCGCGCTTGCAGCAAGCGATTGCTACCGGCACGATCGATTTCGACATCATTGAAATGGGCGCGCCTTTTGAGGGTGATACCGCAGGGCGCGGTTTGTTGGACGAGATGCCCGACTGGGTCAAGGCCCAGATCGACATGGATGACTATGTGAATTACCTTAAGGCCCCTGTAGGCACTTGGAACGGCAAGACCTACCGTGTGACCATCGACGGCGACTGTCATACCTACGCCTATCGCAAGGATTATTTCGGCGAGGGTGCAATTGGTGGCGCCGAGGTGCCGGCGACTTGGCAGGCGGTCAATGCCGCCTCTAAGGCGTTGGTGGGCAAGACCGATCCGCTGACCGGCCTGCCAGCCTTTGGCTATCTTGATCCGCTGAAGGGGTGGGGCGGTTTTGGCTTTTATTTCCTTGAAAACCGCGCCACGCCTTACGTCAAGCATCCCTCCGATCCAGCATGGCTGTTTGACCCCGACACCATGAAGCCGCGGGTGAATAACCCCGGTTGGGTGCAGGCGATTCAGGATGTGATGGACCTGATCGCGACCCCCGGTGCCTATCCGGCAGACCAGATCAACGCCGATCCGGGCACCACGGCCTTTAGTCAGTTCCTTGCTGGAACGGGTTCGATGCTGACTTGGTGGGGCGATGTCGGCTCTTCGGCGCGCACCTCTGACAGCTCGGTTGTGGGCGATGTTGTGGGCTTTGGCATCAACCCCGGGTCGGACCGTGTATACAACGCGGCAACCGGCGCTTGGGAAGAGACCTATAATGAATCGCCTAACATGGCCTACCTCGGCTGGGGTATCTATGTGACCAACCGCGTGTCTGGCGACGAGAAAAAGCGCAAGGCTGCCTGGTCGGCTGCGGCGCATCTGGGCGGCAAGGATCTGTCGCTGTGGACGGCGGCCTATCCTTCGGGCTTCCAGCCCTATCGCAACAGCCACTTCCAATATGACGAATGGGCGGCTGCGGGCTATGATAAGGACTTCGTGGCCGATTACCTTGGCTCGAATGCGGACAGCTACAATCACCCCAACGCCGCCATCGAGCCGCGTATTCCGGGCATCTTCCAGTATTACTCGGTTGCCGAGGATGAACTGGCCAAGGGCTACGCTGGCCAATACGCCTCGGCACAAGAAACTGCCGATGCCATTGCTGCGGCATGGGAGAAGATCACCGATCAGATCGGCCGCGAGAGCCAGATTGCGCTGTATAAGGCAAGCTTGGGGATGTGATCCCTGCACAAGGGTGGCGGGGCAACCCGCCACCTGACATGCGATCTGTGCAGAGGCATTTTCCCGCCGAAGCACCAAAAAATCAAAAGCTGCGCAGGGTTTTGCGCAGCTTTTCTTCCCAAGCGAGGCAGTTTTGTGAGCAGTTCAGGCGATCTTTTGCACGTTGTCACCAATGACAGCATTTCGGCGGGTCGCAAGGCGTTCGGCCGCGCGCTGATTTGGGGGTCAGGGGCGCTGTTGCTGGCGGTGGCCGCTGCGCAAGCGCTTCAGGTTTTTGGCTCGGCAGCTTTTGGCTTTGAAAACTGGCGGCCGACGCTTTACGCCTATGTCGCTTGGGCGATCTGCCTGTGTTGGGGGCAGGTCTTGCAGCACGGCGAACATGGCAAGCGCACCTTGTTTGTGCTTCCTGCGGCACTTTTTGTGATTTCCTTGACGGTGTTTCCGCTGCTGTTTGGCCTGATCATCGCGTTTTCCGATTGGAATCTGTCGAGCCCAACAGGCCGTCAGTTCAACGGTTGGGATAATGTGCGGCAGATGTGGGCGGATCCGTTCTATTGGAATGCCATGTCGAATATGGTCTGGTATGTGCTTGCGATCCTTGTGGAATATGCCATCGCCTTTGCGCTGGCGCTGGCGCTGAATTCCGAGATCAGGGCGCGTAAGTTCTTTCGCGTGGCCTTCTTGTTGCCGCTGATGCTCTCGCCTGTGGCGGTCAGTTGGATGATTGGCAAATCCATGCTTGAGCCGCGCTTTGGCCCGATTGCGCGGCTGGGCCGTGCCTTGGGCTGGGACGATCCCTCGTTCTTTGGCAGCCCCATGATTGCCAAGGCAACGATCATGGTGATGGACGCCTGGACCTTTATTCCTTTTATGATGATCATGATCTTGGCAGGTTTGCAGGCAATTCCCAAAGAGCTGCATGAGGCCGCCAAGGTAGACGGCGCCAATGGCTGGCGCGCCTTTTGGGAGGTGACTTTCCCGATGATGCTGCCGGTGTCGATCACCGCGATCCTGATCCGCATTATCTTTAAGCTGAAGCTGGCAGACATTGTCATTGCCGTCACCTCGGGAGGGCCGGGCGGGGCGACTGATACCGTCACCAGCTTTATCTTCCGCGAATATAGGGACCGCTCGAACGTCGGCTATGGCACGCTTTTGGCCATGGTTTATCTGGTGGTCATCGTCATCGCGATGACTGTGCTGATGAAGCTGGCAGACCGCATTTCAAGGCCAAGAACATGACAGAGACCCAGATTTTTCACGACAGCCCCACAGACATTGCCCATAAACACAAGTGGTTTTCGGGGCGGCTTGCGGTCTATGCCATCTTGATCCTTTGGGCGCTGATCTGTCTGTTTCCGATCTATTGGACGCTGACCACCAGCTTTAAGATGGCGCCGGATGTGATGAAGGGCAATATGGTGCCTTGGGTCGATTTCACCCCAAAATGGTTGGGCTGGAAGTCTCTGGGCTTGTCGCCTGACACGCTGGGCGATGACAGCACCGTGCGGGCCGAGTTTCTGAAACGCTTTGCCAATTCGGCGATTGTCTCGGTGACGTCATCGGTGCTGGCGGTTGGTTTGGGATCTTTGGCCGCCTATGGTCTAAGCCGCTTTAGCTATAAGTTTTCATGGATGCGAAACAGTGATATCTCATTCTTTTTCCTGTCGCAGCTGATCTTGCCGCCGGTGGTCTTGGCGCTGCCGATGTTGGTTTTGTATAAAGAGCTGGCTCTGTTGGACACGCGGATTGGCTTGATTTTGCTGTATACGCTGTCGGTATTACCCATTGTGATTTGGATCATGCGCGATCAGTTTTCTTCGATCCCGACCGAGTTGGAAGAGGCGGCGCTGGTGGACGGGCTGTCGATCTGGGGCGCTTTTGTGACCATTATTCTGCCGATTGCTTTGCCGGGGATGGTGGCGGCCTTCATCTTGTCTTTGGTGCTGACCTGGAATGAGTATTTCTTTGCCGCGTTGCTGACCTCGACCCATGCCAATACCTTGCCGGTGATGGTGGCCAGCCAGACTGGCAGTCAGGGCATTTCCTGGTGGTCGATGGCGGCTTTGGCTTGGGCTGCGATCTTGCCTTTGATCGTGATCGGCGTGGTTCTAGAGCGCTATATCATCAAGGGCATGGCGGCGGGGGCGATCAAGTAATGCTGAAAGGAATTGATCAACGCCTAAGCGCCGAGATTGTGCATGTGCTGATGCTGATGGGGCATGGCGACGATCTGGTGATCTGTGATGTGAACCATCCGGCGGCGACGATTGCCGCCCAGACAAGCTATGGCAAGCTGATTGATATGGCGGGCTGCGATCTGCCCACGGCGGCGGCTGCGATCTTGTCGCTGATGCCACTTGATAGTTTTGTGCCCGCTCCGGTGGCGCGGATGCAGGTGGTGGGGAATCCAGCCGGCGTGGTGCCGATTTTTGCCCGCATGCAGGCTGTGCTAGACCGTGCCGAAGGCCGCGCCGTGACGATGCAAACCCTAGAGCGGTTTGCATTTTATGACGCCGCCAAAGCCGCCTTTGCCATCATCCGCACCGCAGATTCAGGGCCTTATGGCTGCTTTATCCTGAAAAAGGGCGTGGTAGATTTGCCCGAGCTGTAAGCGCCGCTTAGGCCAAAGCCTGCATGATATCGCGGGTTTGGCGATAAAGCTGCTTCCAAAGCGGATAGTGCAGGGCATAGGCCGGCACCGCTTCGGGCAAAACCTCGCGCTCTTTGGGATTCCAAAGCGCGATGTCGGCCGGATCGGCCGCGCCGATGGCTACGGCCGCCAAAAACGCATTGCCATAGCTTGCCCCCACCGTCTTGGTGCAGACCTGTTGCGCCACGCCGCCAAAATCAGAGGTCGCCTGAAGCCAAAGCGCGTTTTTGGTGCCACCGCCGACCGCCATCACCTGCGCTGGGCTGGCGCCAGCCTCGGCAAAGGTTTCCAAAACATGGGCGGTGCCCGCGGCAATGCCTTCAACCACGGCGCGGAACATATCGCCGCGGCTATGGGTCAGGTTCAGCCCAAAAAACGCGCCGCGCGCATGCGGATCATGGATCGGGGTCCGCTCGCCCGAGAAATAGGGCAGACACAGCAAGCCCTTGGCGCCTTTTGGGCTGGCCTGCGCTTCGGCCACCAAAGTGGGGAAATCGGTGTCACCCGCCAATGTGTCGCGAAACCAATGGGTCAGTGTGCCCGAGGTGGCAAGCCCGGCCATCGCGGCATGGGTGCCAGGAAACAACCAAGGCGCATACCACAGGCGCGCGTCCTTCACGGCTTGGGCCGTGACCTGAATGATGAAGATGGTCGAGCCATACATCATCATCATTTGGCCGGGGTGCTGCACGCCGACCGAGACCGCCTCGGCAGCCGCATCAATGGTGCCGCAGGTGACGGGGGTGCCGATGGCAAGGCCGGTTTCGGCGGCAGCCTCTGGCGTGACATGGCCTGCGATCTCGGTAGACCACATCAGCCGTGGCAGTTTTTCCAGCGGCAGAATGTCGGGCGCAAGATCGGCGGTCCAGTCCTGCCGCTCGATATCATAAAGCGGCGAGAAATTAGCCGCCGTATAGTGGTCAATTACATAATGGCCGGTCAGCTTCCAGGTGAGATAGCTGGTCGAGGTCAGCACCATCGCGGTCTGGGCGTAAAGCTCGGGGTGGGTTTGCTTCAGCCACAGGATCTTTGGCCCAACCTGCTGCGAGGTAAGCGCATTGCCGCAGCGGCGGTGGATGGTCTCGGCCCCGATCTGGGTGTTCAGCGCGGTGATCTGGTCTGTCGCACGGGTGTCAACACCGTAAAGAACGCCGTTCATCAAGGGCGCGCCTGCGGCATCGACGGGCAGCATGCAAGGGCCAATCGCCGAGGTGGCAATCGCCTTGATCCGAGCAGGGTCCAGCCCCGATTGCGCCAGCAACGCGCGGCACAGAAACACGAAATCGCCCCACCAATCTTCATCCGCGCGGTGTTCGGCCCAGCCTGCGCGCGGCACGATCATCTTATGTGGACGGCTGGCGCTGGCAATGATCTGGCCTTGGGCGTCAACAAGCACGCCTTTGGATTCAAACGTTCCGATGTCAATTCCAAGGGTATGGGGCATGGCTTAACGTGTCAGGTTCAGGGTGGGGGTGATGGCGCAAAGCGCGGTGTCCAGCAGGCGCACCAGCGCTTCCAGATCGGCAGGGTCAACCACCTCGAGCGCGGAATGCGAATAGCGCATCGGAAAGCCCAGATCCAGACAGGCGACGCCTTCAGTGCCCATGAACTGAATATAGCTCAGATCGGTCAAAGCGCCGGTATGGGCCGAGCGTTGCAAGGGCAGTGCGGCCGCCTCTGCCGCCGCTTCCATCAGGCTGACAAGGGCGGGGTGGGGGATCACTCCGTTCAGCGTGCCGCGGCCATGAAAGGAATACAGCGACATCGCCGGCCCGCCGCCCAAGGCAACCTCGCCGCGCGCGGTCATATCGGGGGTGTCGCAGGCCAGCAAAAGGTCAATCTGCAAGGCAATCGCAGGGTTAAGCACTGTCGCGGCAGGCAGCACGCCGCGCAGGTTGTACTCTTCTTGCACCGACCAGACCAAATGCACCGTCGGGCCGGATTTGCCCTGACGCGCCTCGGCCAGCTTTAACAGTGCCGCACAGCCAGCGCGATCATCCACCGAAGTGCCGGCAATACGGCCATTCGCCAGCCTGAGCGCGCGCGGCAGATAGGTAACGGGTGTGCCGATGCGCACCCCTGCGGCTTCGGCCTCGGCTTTGGTGGCAAAGCCCGCGTCCACATAAAGCTCGGCATAGGGCAGAACCTTGTATTTTTCATCCGGTCCGGTGGCATGGTGGCTTTTGTTGGCGATCAGGCCCGGCAGGTCGCCCTTTTCGGTGCAAAGCAGCACGGCCTGAGCGGGCAGGGCGCGTTCAGGCACGCCGCCCAGCCGTTCAAGCCGGATCAAGCCGCTCGGCTCGATCTTGCGCACGATAAAGCCCAATTGGTCCATATGCGTAAAGATCATCACCGCAGGCAGCGCAGGGTCGCCGGGCAGGGTGCAAGACAGGTTGCCCAAACGATCCGAGCGATGGGTCAGACCAAGCGCCTGAAGATGGGTCTTGATCGCCGTGGCCACGCGGGTTTCATATCCCGCCAGCCCAGGGATTAGCATCAATTCAACCGTCAGATCGGCAACTGAAGGCAGGCTCATTGCCCGCCCCGCGCCGCGCGCACACGCGCCATGAAATCCGCCGCGCGGTCAGGATCAACCGCCGCCCAGGTGTCGCCGCCCCGTTTGAGGGCAGAGCCTACGATGCAGCCATCGGCCACCGCCAGCACATCGGCGACGGTGTCATGTTTCACGCCGGTATTTGCCAGCACAGGCGTGTGCGGCAGCACCCGCTTGACTGCCTCCAGATCGACCATGGCCGCAGCCTCTCCGGTAATGACGCCTGAGACCAGCACAGCATCCGGGATCGACGAGAACACCGCCGAGCGTGCCCGATCGGGTAGTGAGCGGCGGTCAAGGCTGTCGGCAAATTCCGCAGAAATATTGTAAAGCCGTGCGACACCACCCGCGCCAAGCCGATTGGCATAGCGCAGGGCCGCACCCGCGTCCGGCGCCCAGATCCCCATATCCGAAGCATAGGTGCCGGTGAAAATTTCGCGCACAAACCGCGCTCCGGTGGCCGCGGCGACTGCAAAGCAGGCCTGTGGATCCCACAGCACATTGACCCCAAAAGGCACAGTAATCTCATCACGCAGCCGGCCAATCACATAGGCCATGGTGGTCGAGGTTGCGGGGTCGACCTTTAGCTCATAGGGCCGATCGTTTTCGTTACCAAACATCACCGCATCAAAACCAGCGGCTTGCAGCGCATGCAGATCAGCGCGGGCTGCGGCCAGAATGCCGTCGATCCCCCGTTCGGCATCATAAAGCGGCGTGCCGGGGGACGCGCCAAGATGCACCATGGCTATGACCGGCTTTTTCGCGCCGAAAACGTCTTGAAACTGCGACATCTGTTCCTCCCTTATCGTGGGTAGGCTAGCGCGAAAAGCATTGGACGGAAAGCCGGATTATACTAGCATGTCAGTAGAATTGGGAGAATGCAAATGCTGGCAACACGACACTGGGACCGACTGGGCAATGGTGGATTAAGCTTTACAGAATTGGGCTGTGGCACCGCACCGCTGGCAAATCTCTATCGCGCGATTTCCGAGGATGATGCGCAGGCGGTGTTGAGTGCGGCTTGGGCGGCAGGGCTGCGCTATTACGACACGGCGCCGCTTTATGGTTACGGGCTGTCAGAAACCCGACTGAACCGCTTTTTACGCGACAAGCCGCGTGAGGATTATGTTTTGTCCAGCAAGATCGGCCGCCTGTTGCGGGTGTCAGACCCTGCAACGCGTGATGGTATCGGCAAGTGGTTCAATGTGCCCTCGCGGGTTGGGGTTTATGACTATGGCTATGATGCCACCCTGCGCAGTCTTGAGGCCTCGTTAGAGCGGCTGGGTGTGGACCGGATCGACATTCTTTATGCGCATGATCTGGATGTGTTCAACCACGGCTCGCAAGCCGCCCTGCAAGATCGTCTGGATGAGTTCATGGCCGGAGGCTATCGCGCGCTGCGAGAGTTGCGCGATCAAGGCGTTATCCGCGCCTTTGGGGCGGGGGTGAATGAATGGGAACCCTGCGCTTGGATGCTAGAGCGCGGGGATTTTGACATTTTCCTGCTGGCTGGGCGCTATACTTTGCTGGAGCAAGAGGCGCTGCAAAGCTTTTTGCCGGTGGCGCAGGCGCGCGGAGTCGGGGTCGTGGTGGGTGGGCCTTATAACTCGGGGATTTTGGCCAGCGGGCCAAAGCCTGGGGCGTTTTACAACTATGATCCGGCCCCCGAATGGGTTCTGAAACGCGCGGGTCAGTTGCAGGCGATCTGTGCGGCGCATGGGGTGCGGCTTGTGGATGCCGCCTTTCAATTCCCGCTGCGCCATCCGGCGGTGGTCTCGGTGATCCCGGGCGGGCAGGGCGTGGCCGAAATGGCGGCCAATGTGGCGGCATCGCAGGCTGTGATCCCCGATGCGCTGTGGCAAAGCTTAAAGTCCGAAGGCCTGCTGCGCGCCGATGCGCCGGTTTAGTCAGCTGCCATAAAGCGCTGCTGTCACGATACGCGTGGCGGCGGCGGCGTCTTGACTGGCTTGCGCGCGCGCCAAGTCTGCATTGCCCGCAAGGCTGGTGGCAAGGGCGCGCAGCCGGTCGGTCACGGCGATATTGGCGCGCGCTTCGCCCACAGGGTCGGTGCCGCCATGATCGGGGAAGGTGTCAAAATAGATCACCCCGTCATAGCCTGCCTGATCAAGCGCCACGAACAGCTCGACCGTTTGCACCGGATGCACAGACCCTGCGATCAGCCCGTCATCGCGCTTGCCGTAGCCATCGTTCAAATGCACCCCCAAGATCCGGCTGTGGCGCGCGGCCAACATCGCGGCACGGGCGGGCATTTCGCCGGCAAAAAGCATGTGGCAGAAATCAAGCGTCACGCCGGTATTGGGGCGGCCCACTTCGGACAGGGCCAAAAGTGTGCTGGTCATGTCGGGCATCACCACATGGGCGCGCGGCTCGTTGGGTTTGTATTCGATGGCGATGTCTATGGAGGGGTTATGGTCTGCCACCTCGGCAATTGCGGCGATGCTGTCCTGCCAGAGACGGGCGTAATCGGCTTGAAAGCTGTAATCAAAGCCGTCTTGACCCAGCCAGAGCGTCATCAGCTGCCCGCCCATTTCAGCCAGAGCATCAAGGCCCCGCTTGGTCATATCAATCGCGGCGCGGCGCAGCGCGGGGTCGGGGTGGGTGAAAGCCCCCAGCCGAAAGCCGGGCTCGGTGTAATAGCGCATGGCAAGCCCGTTTAGCGCCATGCCATGATCTGCCAGCAGGCGTGACAGCTCTGCTGGGGAATGATGGTCGAAATGATCTGGAAAGTTCAGATCCGCTGCATCCAACCCGCCGACGCGGCCTGCGGCCGCAATCATCTGGGCCACAGTATCGCCCTTTTGCTTGAAGGCATTCAGCCGAGTGGCATAGCGCGGGCGATTGGGCAGGGTCATGGCTGTCCTTGAACTAAGAAAAGGTCGGGCCGCTCACGTTCCAGCGGCTGAAGGTGCGTGAGCAACTGGCGCAGATGCTGCTGCACCGCATGGCGCGCGGCCTGCTGGTCGCGGGCCTCGAAGGCGGCAAGGATCATGCGATGCTCGTCAAGCGTGGTTTGCAACCGGCCTTGAACCGGCAAAAGCAACTGGCGTGCGCGATGCACATTCAACCAGGCAGTCTGCGACACATGCGGCAGGCGCGGAAATCCGGTGAAGGACAAGATCATCTCATGCATCTGTCCATCCAGCTGAATAAAGCCCTGCTGATCGGTGTCAGACGCCAGCGCCTCTTGCATCAAAAGGTTGCGGCGCAGCTCGCGCAATTGGCCATCGGTGATCTTTGGGGCCACCAATTCCGCCGCGGCGACTTCGATGGCTTCGCGGATGAAACAGCCTTCGCGAATGTCTGTCATCGACAATCTGGTGACAAAGGTGCCCGCCTGCGGCACCACATCGACCAACCCATCGCTGACAAGCCGTGCGACCGCATCGGCAAGCGGGCTGCGCGAGACACCCAGATGATCGCAGATCTCGGGTTTGCGGATCATCTCGCCGGGCCGATAGGCAAGGGTCAGGATGGCATGTTGCAGGCTTTGATAGACGCGATGCCCCAATGCCCCCTTGAAGCGGTCAAGGGGCACCAGCCGCGACGCTCCATTCAAGGTTTGTGATCCAGATGTATCTGTTTTTAGCATGCTAACATTTTAGTCGCCCGGCTGGGGCTGTCAAGCCAACATTCAGCTGGCTGTTTCAGGTCTGGGCAAGGAATATGGCTTTTTCGTCAAAGCCCTAGGCTGGTTTCTGGAGCAGTTCTGCGCGGCTTGCAAGGGCATCTTTGTGCGGGAGTTTCTTTAGCCCAGCCTGTAGAACTGATGCGCGGTGTTGCGGTAAATCTGACGCTGTTCGTCTTGGCTTAGGTCCGAAAGCAGCTGGTCGAGGATCTGTACCCAAGTGGGATAGCTGATCGCAAGCGTCGATACCGGCCAATCGCCACCAAACATCAGCCGTTTTGGGCCAAAAGCCTGCAAGGCAACCTCGAGATAGGGCCGCAGAGTGTCAGCAGTCCAATTGGCGCCAGCCTCGGTTGCGACGCCAGACAGCTTGCACAGCACATTTTCGCGCTTTGCCAATTGCAAGATCTGATCAGCCCAGGGCTGCATCAAGCCTGCCGCAATGTTGGGCTTGGCGATATGGTCAAGAACGATCATGGTGTTTGGGCAAGCGTCGGCCAAAGCGATCGAGGCCTGTAACTGCTTGTGGCGAATGCACATATCAAAGGACAGGCCATAGTCGGGCAGGGCCTGCACGCCTGCGATAAAATCGGGCTGTAGACAAAATCCAGCCTCAGCTTCGTCTTGATAGATCCGCCGCGCGCCTCGGGCCTTTTTCATCGCGGCCAATTGCTCTAGATGCGCACGCACCCGATCGCCCTGTTCCAGCGGCGCATGGCAGACCATCGCGGCAATCCGCGGCTCGGCCTTGGCCTGTTCTTGCACCCAGCGCGCCTCTTTAAGTGCCTGATCGGGGGCTGCACCACATTCCACAAACACCATCGCTTCGACCTGTACCGGCGCTGTCGCTGCTTGAAAGTCGCGGGGAAGCAAGGCTTGATCCAACGGTGGCGTCAGCCAAGGGTAGGTCAGCTGGCGGGGATCCCACAGATGCAGATGGCTGTCGATGATGGGAAAATTTGGCATGCGCTCTCCCTTGGTCTGCCTGGCTGTGCCCAAGGCTACACGTTTGGTGCAAAAACGCGAGAGCGGCGTGAAGGTTTTGCCGCGGGCTTGCCTTCGGCGCAGATGATCTTGATGATGCAAGCCAGTTAGGCCTAAGCTTGGACATACAGTTGCAAGTCTTTCCCTAACCTCCCGCGCGCAGCTGCTGCGCTGGGCAACCCCTAAGCCGAGGCACGATATGCCCCAAACCACCGTTCTCACCGTTGGCAGCCTGCATTATGATATCATGGTTAGGGCTGACCATCTGCCGCGCAAAGACGAGACCGCTGTCGGATCGCGTTGGTATCCAAAATTTGGCGGTAAAGGCGGTAATCAGGCGGTTGCGGTGGCGCGTGCGGGGGCGCCAAGTCGTATGTTTGGGGCCGTGGGGGCCGATGATTTTGGCCGTTTTCTACGGCAGGCCTTGCGGGGTGCGGCGGTCGAGGACGGCTTTGTCAGCACGCTCTCGGGCGTCGGCTCGGGGATGAGCGTCGCGATCATGGATGCGCAGGGCGATTATGCCGCGACCATCGTCTCTGGCGCGAATGTGCTGTCGGACCCAGCTGCCTTGGCCGATCCGGCACTTTGGTCCGAGGTTGGACTGCTGATCTTGCAAAATGAAGTGACTGAAGCGCTGAACATCGCTGCCGCCCGTCACGCCAAGGCGCGCGGCATCCGCGTTGTTCTGAACGCAGCGCCTGCGCGCGATTTATCCCAAGATTTCAAAAGCTTGATCGATATTTTGGTTGTAAACGCGATCGAGGCCGAGATGATGGGCACTGCACCTGTCGAGGGGCTGAGCAGTGCCACCGACGCCGCCAAACAGCTGGCGCTACGCTTCCCTGCGGTGATCGTGACAGCGGGCAGTAAAGGGCTGGCGGCAGTTGACGCCGATGGTCAAAGCTTTGCGCTGCCCGCCGAGAGGGTCACGCTTGTCTCTAGCCATGGCGCGGGCGACGCCTTTATTGGCGCGCTTTGTGCAGCCTTGGTGAGGTCAAAATCTTTGCAACAGGCCGCAATCGCCGCCTCACAGGCCGCGGCCTTGCATGTCAGCGCGCCGGAATAGGCCCGCGCACCGCCGATTGCATTGCCCTAAAACAAGGACAATTGCCTTTCTTGATCTTCGGCGATCGCTTTTTTGCGCCTGAGAGCAGATTTTCGGCTGCCCAATTTTAGGAAAACAGCCTTGGCCACGACATCAAAGCTCTGATCCTGCCGTATCTCAAAGATTTTTTGTTTTGCGATTTTTGCACAGACGGCCTGATCGACAATTGGCGCGGGATAGGCCTGTTCAAAGCCAACGTCCCGCGCATCGATCAGGGTCTTTTTCCATTTCCACGGCTCATGAATGAATTCATTTGGCACCTGC
Source organism: Cypionkella sp. (assembly GCF_036782355.1). NCBI lineage: Bacteria > Pseudomonadati > Pseudomonadota > Alphaproteobacteria > Rhodobacterales > Paracoccaceae > Cypionkella > Cypionkella sp. Next base: position 541 of record NZ_DAIPZF010000052.1, on the reverse strand, counting down.
CTGAGTTCAGGCACCCATTTCCGAATAAAACTGCCAGTTGGATCATGCTCGATTGATTGTTTGACAGGATTATAAACCCTCAGGGTGTTCATGCCGGTCACCCCTGATTGCATTTGCAGCTGACTGTAATGAATGCCGGGTTCGTAATCTGTGAACAATTGCGCCAGATGCGCGCCGGTCACACGCCAATCAAGCCACAATTGATAGCTGGCAAAACTGACCAACATTGCCCGCATCCGAAAAGTGATCCATCCCTCCGCTGTCAAATTGCGCATGCAGGCATCCACAAAGGGATAGCCGGTTTGGCCGCGTGCCCATGCCTGAAAATATTGTGCGTTGTGGTCGTGCTTGCGCAGGCTCTCAAAAGCAGGGTGCATGCAGTGGGTCTCGATTTCCGGCTGGTCTTCGATTTTTTGCATAAAATGACAGCGCCACGCCAAACGCGAAGCAAAGGCAGTCAAATTGCGTCCAAAGCTTTTATCGTCATCGCTGGCTAATTGGGACCGGCGTTTTGCGACAGATTGCACAACCTCACGAACAG
>NZ_DAIPZF010000051.1:0-16461 GCF_036782355.1 Cypionkella sp. | reverse complement strand
AGCAGGGCGCTCATAACGCCTTGGCTGGGGGTTCGAGTCCCTCCGGGCCTACCACTTCGATTTGTAAGATATTAAGATTAAACATGGTTTTCGAAACTTTGAATTCCCCCCGCGCTTGATGTTTCCCATAAATGCTTGGAACGGCGCGGAGACTTGGTTGGTGCTGTCACGCATCTGTGCTGCGCAAATGGCTTGCTTAGGCCAATTGGCCTTTGAAGGTCACGCGGCTTTTGCTTGCAAATACTGACTGTCAAAGGCGCGGGCTTTAGAATGCACTGCGGTCTTTGGTGACGGCAGCAGTGCCCATTCTATCGGCTGTTTGGCATATGGGTCGAGCTTGGGATAGCCCACCCCATCAACAGGATCGGGCGCAAGTCAAACCCACTGGCCAGCCAATTCGGCCAGATCACCGACAGCCTTCGTCAGGCCAGCGTCATTCGCTGAACAGATGCGCCTCGCAGGCTTCGAAGGTCAGGCCAATTTCCGTGCCCAAGGCAAAGACAGCATCGCGCGCCATGGCGGCGATCAGCGGGCTGCCGTCTGACAAGGTCACCTCGATCACCGTTTCTGCACCCAGCCTTTCGGTCAGCGCCACCTTACCCTGCAACTGGCCGGCACCTTCGGCGGGGGTCAGATATTGCGGCCGAATGCCAAGCCGCGCCTTGCCGCCAATCTGATAGCTGCCGGTCTGCGCCGTGATCGTCACGGGGCTCAGGGCTGCATTGGCGACAGTGATCTGATTGCCGTCAATCGCCTGCACCTCTACATCCAGAAAATTCATCGAGGGCGAGCCAAGAAAGCCCGCAACAAAGGCATTTGCGGGGTGATGATAAAGCTCCATCGGGCTGCCGATCTGCTGCACCAGACCGTCTTTCAGCACCACGATCTTATCGGCCAGCGTCATCGCTTCAACCTGATCATGGGTGACATAGATCATCGTGGCGCCCAAGGCCTTGTGCAGCTTGCCGATTTCCATCCGCATATCCATGCGCAGGGCGGCATCAAGGTTGGAAAGCGGCTCGTCGAACAAAAACACCTCGGGTTTGCGGACAATCGCGCGGCCAATGGCAACGCGCTGGCGCTGCCCGCCCGAAAGCTGGCTGGGGCGGCGGTCCAGCAGATGTTCCATCTGCAAAATCCGCGCGGCTTCGGCAACCTTGGCGGCCTTGACCTCTTTGCTATCGCCCGCAATCGTCAGGCCAAAGGCAACGTTTTCGCGCACGGTCATATGCGGAAAGATCGCATAGGATTGAAACACCATCGCCACGCCGCGCTCTTTGGGGGGCAGATCGTTCACCACCCGCCCGCCGACCGTCAAGGTGCCTGCCGTGATATCCTCTAGCCCTGCGATCATCCGCAGCAGCGTCGATTTTCCGCAGCCCGAGGGGCCGACAAAGACCACGAACTCACCGTCTTCGATGGTGATGTCGACGCCCTTGATCACCTGCGCGGTGCCGTAGCTTTTCTTCAGACCGGAAAGGGTGATGCTTGCCATGACTACTCTGCCGCCAAAGCCGAGCGCTTCACCTGCAACAGTCCACCTTCGCCCACAACCACGGGTTCGGGGTCCATCACATAGCCGCCAAACTGATCTTTGCCGCCATCGGCAAAGCCCAAAATCACCAAGCCATGCGGCCCATCAACAATGCGCGCGGCATAGCGCCGGCAAGGCTCGTCGCCGTCCAGAAACGGGCCTGCTGGCACGCGCCAAGGCCCGCGCGGATGATCAGCCATCAGATAGTGGTTGCCGGTCAGCGGCTTTTGCGGATTGGTGCGGCGGGTTTGTTCGGACCATTGGGTGGCGGCGGTGCAGAACAGGCAATACCAAGTGCCATTGGCTTCGAACACCTGCGGCACCTCGAGCTGGCCATAGCCACCGGTGAACACTGGCGGGCGCAGCGTCCAGGTCATCAGATCGGGCGAGGTGGCAAAGCCAATCGCGCCGCCTGCATTGGCCTCGGGGATGCCGGGCGCGCGGGCGGTGAAATACATCAGCCAACCATCGCTGTCAGGATCGCGCATCACCCAAGGGTCGCGCATGGCGCGGTCGTGCCAATGGCCAACCATATGCTCGGCCTCGTAACAATCCGCAGTCGGGCCGATCAGATCAAGACACAGCCCATCGCCCACCCGCACCCAAGAGTGCAAATCGCGCGAGGTCGCATGACCAATGCGCTGATACATCGAGGCATCGGCCTTCGAGGTGCCGGTATAGAACAAATGCCAAAGACCTTCACCGTCTTGGATCACCGATCCGGTCCAGGTTGTGCTGTCATCCCAAGCAGGCCCAACGGCGGGCGCAAACATCGTGCCCAAATGCGTCCAATTTACCAGATCGGTCGAAGTGGCATGGCCTTGGCTGACATTGAAATGCCGCAGATCAGGGTCGCCCAGTGCCTTATCGGCCTGTAGGAAAAACCCGTGATAGGTCTCGCCATCCTTGGCATACCAGCTGTCCCAGATCCATTTGTCGTTGATCGAAAGTGTCATATCGGTCTCCTCAGCCCTTCACGCCGGTCGAAGCAATCGACGCGATGAAGGCTTTTTGCAAGTAAAGATAAAAGGCCAGCACCGGCACAGTGATCAGGCTGAGATAGGCCATGATCTCGCCCCAGGCTCGGTTCAGCTGGAAGAAATATTGCAGGCCAACCATCACCGGACGGTAGCCTTCCTCTTGCACCACCATCAGCGGCCAGAGGTATTGGTTGTACATCGCCAAAAACTTCAAAATCGCGGCGGTTGCCAGCACCGGACCCGACAGCGGCATCACGATGCGGCGGTAAATCTGAAACCAGCTTGCGCCTTCAACCCGCGCCGCCTCGATCAGTTCAGAGGGCAGGTCTTTGAAGAATTGCACGAACAAAAACACCGTCAAACCATCGACGATAAAGGGAATGATTTGCACACGATAGGAATTCAGCCAGCCCACCGTCACCCCGTCCAGCCCGATCCACGGCAGTTTGGACGAGATCAGCAGCAAGGGGATCGCGATGGTTTCAAACGGCACGATCAGCGTGGCAAGGATGATCGACAAGATCAGATCGCGGCCCTTCCAATTGACAAAGACAAAGGCAAAGGCCGCCGTCGAGCAGAAGAACAGCGACAGCGCCACAGTGACTCCGGTGATGATCACCGAATTCATCACAAACAGCGCCACAGGCGCGCGCCGAAACGCCGCCCAATAGTTATCAAGGCTGATGTCACCAACCGGCAAAAACGCCCGCAGGCTGGCGGTATCGGCCAGCAATTGCTGATCGGGCTTCAGCGACGAGACCACCATAAACACCAGCGGAAACACAAAGATCACCGCGATCAAGCACAGCACCACATAGCGCACAGCCAGCCGCAACCGATGCGTGTCAGAGGAAAAAGCCATCAGCTGCGCTCCCTTGTGATCCAGCGTTGCAGCAGCGAAATCGACAGCACGATGACAAATAAGATCACCGAAATCGCCGAGCCGCCCGAAATATCTTGCTTGCCATAGCCGCGTTGGATCGCCTGAAACACGATGGTTTGCGTGCTATCAAGCGGGCCGCCCTTGGTCATCACATCGATCTGCGCAAAGACCGCAAAGGCCTGCATGGTGATCACGATCAGCACCAGAATGGCGGTATTTTTTAGCCCCGGCCATGTGATGTAGCGAAAGCTTTGCCAAGGGCTTGCGCCTTCGATCGCGCCGGCCTCGTAAAGCGTGGGCGAGATGGTTTGCAGCCCTGAAAGCCAGATTACCATGTGAAAGCCAACCGCCTGCCAGATCGACATCGCAATGATCGACCCCAAGGCCGTGCTGGGGTTGCCCAGCCAGTCCACCCGCGGAATGGCGCCGAAACTGACCGCAGACAGCAGGTTGTTCAACAGCCCCGAATTGCCATCATAGATGAACCGCCACAGCAAAGAGACCACCACAATCGAAACCACAACCGGCATGAAATAGACCGCGCGAAACAGATTGATGCCGCGCATTTTTTGATTGATCAGCAGCGCCAGACCCAAGGCCAGCCCCCCCTGCACGGGTGCCACGATCAGCACAAAGATAAAGGTGTTGATCAGGGCCTTTAGAAACACCACATCCCGCGCCAAAACAAAGGTGCGGCTTTGCCCCCAGTCCAAGCTGAACCATTCGCGCATGCCAACCAGATTGGGGAAATCGGGGTTGTTGCGGGTATAGCCGCGCAGCGCTGGATATAGCACAGCGCCCGTTGCATCTGTTTGCACCAGCCCCGCCTGATCGGTCAGCGGCTCGAGCGTCAGGGTCGCTACCCCCAAAAGCTGGCGGTAATTGGCAAAGCCCACGAACTCGGTCGGATTGGGCGAAATCAGGCGTTGATTGGTAAAGGACAGAAGAATTGCAAAAACAAAGGGCAAGATCACGAACATGCCAATCAAAACGGCGGCTGGGCCTGCCATCATCCAACCTGTGCGATTGGATTTCAGAAATTTCGACGCCATTGCAAAGCCTTTCGTGACGTAAAAGCCGGGGGCGACCCAAAGGCCGCCCGCCGTGCAAAGCTTAGTGGCCGTAGCCCGCGTTCTTTTCGATGTCGGCGTTGATTTCATCGGTTGCAGCGTCAAGCGTGCCAGCAACGTCTGCACCATTGGCGATATCAGCCAGTGCCTTTTCAAACACTTTGGATTCGACAACATAGCCGGGGGTGACTGGGCGCACCAAAGCATTGGCTTCGGTCATGCCGTAGAACACCGACAAAGGCCCGCCGTCTTTGTAGTTTTCGGTCATCGCAGCAGCGGTTGCCGTGGCCGGGATCAGACCGGTGGTATTGGCGAAATCGGCCAGATACTTGTCTTGCAGCGCAAATTCGATGAAGGCCGAAGCGCCATCTGGATGCGCCGACTTGGCCGAAACCCCAAACTGCCACGAAGCCGCCCCAATTTTCGCACCCGCGCCAAAGTTTGGTGCTGGCAGGAACACGGTATCGTCAAAGGCCTTCAAAGCGCCAAGGGCCGCCCAGTTGCCATTCCACGAAAACGCATATTTGCCAGCGCCAAAACCGTTGTCGCGGTCAGCGGGATCTTGGGTTGCTTGGGCATAGCCTTGGGTGAACAGACCCTGCCACCAATTGCCAAATGCCATCGCCGCATCGCCGTTCAAAGCGCCTTCAGCGGTTTTATAGCTGGAGCGATCCACCATATCGCCGCCAAAAGACTGCAAGAAAGGCGAGAACGCATAGGGATACCATTCGCCCGTCCAAGCCATGCCCAGATCAAGCGCGTATTCATATTTGCCGCTGGCTTTTGCTGCCGCCATAGCGCCATTGAACTCTTCCAAGCTCCAAGGCTCTGCCAAGGTTGGCGTGCGCAGGCCCAGCTCTTCCAGCGTGGATTTGCGGGTCACCAGCGCGACCGCTGCATCCCACAGACCGATCGAATAAAGCTTGCCATCCCACATGCCTTTTGGACCGGGCAGGAAATTGGCGATCTTGGTTTCGTCGATTTGCAGCGGCTGCATATAGCCAGCCCATGCCCAGTTCGGCATCACAGGGCCGTCAACGTCCAGAATGTCGGGCAGATTGCCTGCCAACGCACCGGCCACGACCGAATCGTTATAGGCGGCTTGTGGAAAGCTTTGCAGCTCGACCGTCCAATCGGCTTGGCTGGCGTTAAAGTCGGTGATGATTTGGTTCAGCACCTTGGCTTCGCCTTCGTTGCCAGCGCCGTGATACCACATGGACAAGGTGGTCTGGGCCTGTGCAACCGAGGTCAATGCAACCGAGGCAAGCAAAGCACCGGTTACGATGGATAGATGTTTCATGTGTCAATCCTCCCTGACGAGTTTTAGATTTGCAATTTTGCTGGCGGGGCGTTCGGTGACCGAACCGCGCCAATAGACCGGACCCGAGACAAGCATCGGATCGCAGTCTTCCTGCGACTGCGCGGCGGCAGACTCAGAAATCATCGCCAAAAGCCGCTGCGCCGCGCGCACGCCAATGGCGGTATAAGACAGATCCACCGTGGTCAGCGGCGGGAACAGGGTCTCGGCGATAACGCGGTAGTTGTCATAGCCTGCAACCGAGATCTCATCAGGCACCTTAACCCCGCGCGAGCGCAAAATGCCGTAGACCCGCAGCGCCATTTTGTCGTTGCCACAGCACAGAACCGTTGGCGGATCGGGCAGGCGCAACAGCCGGTCGATGATATCCCAAAGGATCTGGGTCTCGTCCTCGCGCCCCTCGTAATCGGCGCAATCGACCAGTGCAGGATCATATGGCAGCCCCGCCTGCGCCAGCGCCGCCGCATAGCCCGCCGTGCGCAGCGTCGTGGCCACCATATGCAGTGGCAGCGTCAGATAGGCGATACGGCGGTGGCCAGCCTCGATCAAGCGGCTGACCAGATCGCGCTGACCACGGGCATCATCGGGCAGCACCGCAGGGGTGCCGATAGCGTCAAAGCAATTCGCCAGAACCAAAGGCGTCGTGGCAGGCACGCGCGGCAGTTCAACCTTTTGGTGGAATTCGGCGACATAGATCAGGCCTTCGACGCGGTGGCGCAAAAAGGTCTGGATCAGATGCGGCACGCGGTCCAGCCGCCCGCCGGTATCCGCGATCATCATCGTCATGCCCGAGGCCGCCATCGCCCGCTGAATGCCCTGCACAATAAACAAATCCGGCAGGCCCTGCGGCTGCAACGCCTCACTTGGCAGCGAAATCGCACCGGTGATCAGCCCGACAAGCCCCGATTTTTGCGACCGCATCATCCGAGCTGCATTCGAGGGCACATAGCCAAGCTGCGCCATCGCCACCTCGACCGCCTCGCGGGTTTCGCGGCCAACCGGGGCATCGCCGTTCAGCACGCGGCTGACGGTCTTGGCTGAAACCTTTGCAAGCCGGGCGACGTCGTAGATTGTGGCCATCATCCCCTCCCAAGGCGCAGCACATATGACACCGATGTCATGTCACCGATGTCATAACCAAAAAAGCCAGAGCGAGTCAACAGGACTTGCGGCTAAACCGGCCAGTCTCGGTTGCAAGCAATCTGCTCCATCGAGATTATGGATGTGTCGATACAGCGGCGCATCCGACAAGCCCTTTCACCCAAGAGCAGCTCTTGCTGCGGTGAATTTGGATGTAGCGCTCGCAGCGCTTTTGCAATCAAGCAGGGTACGATACCCAAAACCAGCGTTGGGGCCGAAAAAGCTGAGGCGGTCAGGCGGGGCAGTTCGAGGGCAACAATCGCTGAGGTCAAGATCGACCCCCTGAAATCAGCGCATAGGCTGACCGACCGCCTGCTGTTTCAGTCAATCAGAAACAACCAACCTGCTTTGCAAAAATGCGCGCGTTCAAGATCGTCGCGCCAAACGAAGAAACTGGTCTCCCGCAAAACTGGAACGGTTCGATCTAATTCAGACGCATGACAACATCTTCACCGCAGCTTCAAAAACCCGACGCGCCACATAAGGACTGCCGTTTTCGATTTGCAGGGCAGTCATCGGCACTTCCAATGCCATCGGGGTCTCTGTTGGCAAAACATTTATGATGGCAGCAAGATCAATCTGGCCCAATCCAGGCGGCAGGCGTTCGGCGCGCCCTGCATGAAAGAGGTCCTCCGTGGTGTAGTGCGGCTGCACAAGCGCATCACAAAGATGCAGAAACGGAAAACGCTCTGGCTTTGCAAACGCTTGCTCTGCCAGAAGATGAAGACTGCTGCTTGAGCGGTTAAAATGCAATGTGTCGACCAAGATCCCAATTGCGTCCTGGGCTGCTGCATCAACGATTGTGCAAGCTGCTGACAAATCTGGAACATTGGTCCAAGGGAAAAACTCGAGAACCGGACGCATTCCACGCGGAACGCACATATCATTCAGCGCCGCCAGATTTGCGCTCAACCGAGACAGATCCGGATCATAGGGGGCACAGATCACATGGCGCGCACCCAGAACTGCGCCTACGTCCAGAAAAGCTTCGAAGTCTCTGCTGTCGAATTCAGGCGTAATACGAAGAAATTCGATGTCGTTCACATAAATGCCCGAGGCTGTTAAGGCGGACTGTGTCTCGCGCAAGAGCGCTGCGTCGTGCATCAGCGCATAGCCGGGCGTCGTTGGGGTGACCGCAATCAATCGCAGCCCTACGGCATCATAGCCGATCTCAGCGGCAACCCGGATCATCTGCGGCGGTGAAAGATCAAGTGTCGTCAGGTGTGCGAGGGAAATCTTGCGACTCATCTTGGCTCCTCTAAACAGCCCGCAGCATGTAAGGCGGCGATATGGCCAAATGTAAGTGCGGGACCAATGTTGATTCCGCCTGCCGGATAAAAGCCGCCAAAAACCGAGGCCATATCGGTACCAGCCGCATAAAGCCCCGCGATTGGTTTATCCTCTGCGTCTAGCACCCTTGCAGCAGCGTCAGTTTTCAAACCGATAAAGGCGCCAAAACTGCCAGCCACGATCTTCACCGCATAAAAGGGCGCTTTGGCGATCGGGGCCATGCAAGGATTTGGCCCTGTGTGGTTTGGATCGCCTTGCAGACGCGCGTAGGCGGTCTCACCTCGGCCGAAACTGCTATCTTTGCCGGAGACTGCATCATGGTTGTAGCTTGCGACCGTCGCAAGCAATCCCTGCGGATCAATGCCACAGATCGCCGCAAGATTAGACAGGCTGTGAGATCTGACCAAATACCCTGACCGCAATAACTTCCCCAAAGGCAGCGGCGCTGGACGCGCAATACCAAGGCCATAGCGGCGCTGAAACCTATGATCACAGATCAGCCATGAAACGGGGTTTTCTTCAGACGAAGACTTATTCAGGGCGACAACATAATCATGGTAGCCGAGCCCTTCGTTGCAAAACCTCTGGCCATTGGCGAGAACGCCGATGATACCCGGTTTGCCGCGTTCAATGATATGCGGGAAAACAGCAGAAGCCGCATTCGGATAAGGAACAATCGAGACGGGGCACTGGGCAAAACGCGCGGCAAGCTTGCAGTCGATGCGCGCGCCAACCGCCCTTGCAATCCGAGCGGAATCGCCGGTTGCCTCTGGCACGGCCAAACTGTGCGGCGCAGCAAGGCTTGCATCCCGCGCCAGCCCGCCTGCGGCCAGCACAACATTGCCTGCTGTGATCGTCACCTCTCCCTGTAACGTCGCAAAGATCGCGCCGCTGACCCGCCCGTCATGTTGCAAAAGTTTGGTTGCAGTATGTGATTTGCGCAGATTTACGCCAAGGTCCGTCGCCGCGCGCAATAGCCGAGCCATTAGGGCATTGCCATTTCGCAGCTGCATCGCACGGCGATGGAACGCCAAATCCCACAAATGCCGCGCCATACGACTGGCAACATAAAGAAACGCCTTTGGTGAGCGGGTCATCGACATAAACGCGCGCAGATCGGATCCGGCCTGAATCGGCAGCCCCCAGAAAGATGTTTCTCGCAAGGGCGGCCGCAGATCGTGCAGCAAGGGCCCAAGGTCTCGGGCATTGTAAGGTGCAGCAATCACCGAGCGCCCCCCCTGCCCTGCCCCTTCGACCTCACTGTAAGTGTCAGGGATAAGGCTGCCGCATTCAAAAGAAAGACCCGCTTCGGTTTCAAGGAATTCAATCGCACGCGGAGCAAAGGTCAAGAATGCCTCGACCCGTTCTGCGTCGAAAGCGCTACCAAGCAAGGTTTTTAGATACTGGCGTGGCGCGTCGAGGGGTTCGGCAATACCAAGGCGTTGCGCCGCCGGATTGCCCGGAGCCCAAATCCAGCCCCCTGCCCAAGCAGTGGTTCCACCGTAAACCGTCGCCTTTTCCGCGACAATGACCCGCAACCCCTTCGCTGCCCCCGTGACCGCGGCACAAAGCCCGGCTGCACCCGAACCAATCACCAAAAGATCACAATCAGTCTTCATGCCAAGGCTTGCGCGTTCGGTCTTGGCTTTACCGCAATCGCAAGCACCGCATCGACGACGCGCTGGCGCAGACGCTGCTGCCCCGCAGAGGTGTGCAACTCTGCGCCAAAGGAATGCGAGAAGGTTTCGCGGTTCGATACATTGTAAAAACTCATCGACGAAATCATCCAGTGCAGCTCCACCGGATCAACGTGATCATAAAATATCCCCGCCGCTTTGCCCGCGTCGCATAACTCTGCCAGCTTTGAGATGATTGAGCTGTTCAGTTCTGGAATGATCGAGGACTGCTTCATGTATGCGGCATGATGGATGTTTTCGATCATCACCAAGCGAATGAAATCTGGCAGCGACCGGTGCGAATCAAAGGTGGCTTTTATAAGCTCGGTCAGTGCCGCAATCGGATCGAGTCCGGTCAAATCAAGCGCACGCTCATTGGCCCGAAGCCGAGCATAAACCCCTTCAAGAGCTGCCCGATACAGCCCTTCCTTATCAGAAAAATAGTAATAAATCATACGCTTAGATACAGAAGTTTTGGCTGCAATCTCGTCAATGCGTGCGCCCGACAATCCACGATCAGCAAACTCCGCCGTTGCCACGCGCAAGATATCGGCCTTCACCGCCTCAGGGTCTTGTTTCCATGTGCTTTTTCGTGCCGGCGCTTGCTCAGTCATGAGGTGAGTCTCCTGTCTTCCCCTCTTAATATCATGAATTTAACGGATTGGTACATTTTAGTTTGACAAATTAACCAAATGGGACATTCTAGTGAAATCGCCGCTGGGGAGAGAAAACCGCGGTCAATCAATTGGGAGGACGACAATGATCCGTAAACTACTTGGCGCGACACTTGCGCTTGGCCTGACAACTCTGCCTGCGCTGGCCGAATATCCCGAAAAGGAAATTCAGGGCATTATCCAATGGGGAGCAGGCGGCTCTACCGACACGGTCATGCGCGCAGTTACGCCACATGCTGAAAAAGCTTTGGGCGGCAGCATCGTGATGCAAAACGTCACCGGCGGCGTTGGTGCGATTGCCTTGAACCAAGTGGTGAATGGCGATGCCGACGGCTATCAGATCTTGTTTGGCGCGGAAAACCCGCTGCTTTACAAAGTGATGGGCCTTGGCGACAAAGACTATAACGACTTTACCCCCATCAACGTGCTGGCGCGCGGCGTTCCAATTCTGGTGGCCCGCCCTGACGCGCCGTTCAATACCTATCCCGAAATGATCGCCTATATTAACGCGCATCCTCGGGACGTAAAGTTCGGCTCGACGGGTCCTGGCGGTCTGCCTTCGGTTGTTACCGCGATGATCAACCAAAAGACCCCGATCGACGTTACTTTCGTGCCTTATGATGGCGATGGCCCGGCATTGACCGCGCTGCAAGGCGGCGCGATTGATGTGATGCCAGCCGTTTTGGGCGCCGCGATTGAAGGCATCAAGGGCGGCACGATGAAAACCATCGCGCTGTTTGACGTCGAGGCCAGCGAAGCGCTGCCCGAAGCACCGACCATCGTCTCGACCAATCCAGAATTTGGCGCGCTGCTGCCATGGGGTCCGTTCTTTGGCGTCTTTGTGAAAAAAGGCACTCCAGATGACGTCGTGGCCAAGCTGACTGCGGCCTACGGCGAAGGCGCCAAGGCCGATGACTTTAAGGCGCTGATGGATGGCCGCGGCTTCAAGATGATGAACATCTCGGGCGCAGAGGCACAGGCGTTTCTGGCCAAATGGCAGTCGACGACAGCTTGGCTGGTGCAAGACGCAGGCCTGACCAAGGCATCGCCAGCAGACTTTGGCATTCCAAAGCCCTAAGTTTGGCTTCACAAACAGCGCCGTCCAGTTTTCCCAAAGCTGGGCGGCGTTTTTATGTCCAAAGACCTTGGAAAAAGGGAATGTCATGCAGTCCAACACACCTCGCAGGCCCGGCGAATTGGGTTTCAACCTTTTTATCATCGCGGCAAGTCTGTTTTTACTCTATCATGCCTATGGCATTGCGGGGTTTGATGCTCTGTCCTCCGCCGGTGCGGTCCCGATGGTGACAACCGGCCTTATGACGCTTTGTGGTGTGATCATTTTGCGGCAAAACCTGCGCAAACCCGGCAAAACTGCCGAGACGATCAGCCGCGATATCTTGCCGCTGCCGGTCATCGTCACCATCGCCGCGATCACGGCCTATGCGGTTTTGCTGAAACCTTTGGGCTTTGTCCCGACCTCCTTTTTGTTTCTGCTCGGCCTGATCAAGCTGTTCTCGGCCCGCAGCTGGGGTTTTTCAATCTCTGCTGCCGCAGGCTCGGTTGCGCTGATTTACATCATCTTCCGGCTGGTTTTCAGCGTGCTGATGCCCGCAGGCATCGTGCCGGAGGGCGAGATTTTGGCCGCGATCGGCCACTTGTTCGGAGCGGCAAAATGATCGAGATATTGCAGAACGTTCTGATCCCTTTTCTGGATCTAAAGCTGTTGTCGCTGGTCGCACTTGGCACCTTTTCGGGCATCTATATTGGCGCGATCCCGGGGCTTTCGGTGACCATGGCGGTGTCGATCCTGATCTCCTTCACCTTTTCTTGGGATGTCTATCCGGCGATCAGCCTGATGATTGGCATCTATATGGGCGGGGTTTATGGCGGCTCGCGCACGGCGATTTTGCTGAACATCCCCGGCGCGCCCTCGGCGATTGCCACAGCCCTTGACGGGTTTCCGATGGCCCAGCGCGGCGAGGCGGGCGAGGCGATTGGCATCACCACGGTGATGAGCTTTTTCGGCGGCTTGATCGGGATCACGGTTTTGGCGCTGGCGGCGCCTTCGGTCTCGGCCTTTGCCATCAAATTTCAGCCTCGCGACTATATGCTTTTGGCGGTGCTGGGGATTTTGCTGGTGGGCTCGCTGTCGGGCGACAGCTTGGTGAAGGGGATCTTTGCCGGCGCGATGGGGTTGATGATCGGCTCGATCGGCTTGGACCCTTTGACGATGGATCAGCGCTTTACCTTTGGATCGACCGCGATGATGGGCGGGATTTCGTTTATTGCGGTGATGATCGGGATGTTTGGCGTCTCGGAGGCCTTGATCCAACTGCATTCGATGAAAACGCCGGGGGTCAAGCAGGTGATCAACCGCATTGTGCCGTCGTTCGGCACCATTCGCAAATATCTGCCGCTGTCGCTGCAATCCTCGGCGATTGGGGTGATCATCGGGGCTTTGCCCGGAACCGGGGGCGATATTGCGGCGCTGATGGCTTATGATCATGCGCGGCGGGTGACAAAAGACCCCGAGGTGCCCTTTGGCCAAGGCGCGCGCGAAGGTCTGGTGGCGCCTGAAACCGCCAATAACGCCGCCGTGGGGGGTGCGTTTATTCCGATGATGACGCTGGGCATTCCCGGCGACAGCGTCACCGCCATCATGATTGGCGCGCTGTTCATCCACGGGCTGCACCCCGGCCCGATGTTGATGGTGGAACAGCCGCATATGTTTTGGTTCATCGTTGGCTGCTTGATGCTGGCCAATATCTTCATGCTGATCTTTGGCCTGACCGGTATCAAGCTGTTTGTCAAAGTCGTCGAGATGCCGCGCACCGTGCTGATCCCGCTGATTTTGCTGCTGTCGATTGTGGGCGCCTATGCGGTGAACAATTCTTTGACAGATGTCTATTGGATGCTGGGATTTGGCGTCTTGGGCTATTTCATGCGGCTTTACGGGTTCAGTCTTGGGCCGGTGATCCTTGGCGTGATCCTGTCGCGTTTGCTGGATGACAATTGGCGGCGCGCGATTATCTCGGATCAGGAAAGCCTGCCGCGTCTGCTGCACGGCATTGTCACCAGCCCGCTGTCGCTAACGCTGTTCTTGGCAGTGATCGTGATCTTTTTGTCGAAAACCCCACTGTGGGCGATGCTGATGCGAAAGAAGACATCATGATTAAACTTGGTCTGATCGGGGACAATATCGCCAAGTCGCAAAGCCCACGTTTGCACCGCTTGGCAGGTCTGCAAAATGGCGCAAAGGTCAGCTATGATAGGCTGGTGCCGGCAGAAAGTGGCAAGGATTTTGACATGCTTTTTGCCGAAGTCGCGCAGGGCGGCTTTCGCGGCGTCAATATCACATATCCCTATAAGGAACGCGCCGCGCAAAAGGTGCAGATCGACGATCCACTGGTGCGCGCGATTGGCGCGGTAAATACGGTAATTTTTGATGCCGGTGGCCCACATGGGTTTAACACTGATTATTCGGGCTTTATCGCAGCTTATCGCCATATTCGCGGCAATACCGCACCAGGGGTTGCGCTGATGATTGGCGCAGGCGGTGTCGGCAAGGCGGTGGCTTATGGCTTGGCCGCGATGGGGATCACAGAGATCCGCATCGCCGAGCGCGATCTGCCCAAAGCCGAGGCGCTGGCCGAGGCGCTGCGGGCGGCAAAGCCCGCTTTGCGGGTGGTGACAGGACCGGATGCGGCAGCTTTGGCGCAAGGGGCCGAGGGGCTGATCAATTGCACGCCGGTTGGCATGGTGGGCTACGGCGGCACCCCCTTGCCGCGCGCAAGCATGACAGGCGCGCTTTGGGCGTTTGATGCCGTCTATACCCCCGTGGACACGCAGTTTTTGAACGATGCCGCCGCCCAAGGCCTGCAAATCATCTCGGGCTACGAGCTGTTCATTGGCCAAGGCGTCGATGCCTGGCGGCTTTTTACCGATCTGCCGCTGAATGACGACCGTCTGCGTGCCGATCTTTTGCAACCGGAATAATGTGATGAAAACCTCGATCGCCACCGTCTCGATTTCAGGAAATTTCCGCGAAAAGCTTGAGGCCATCGCCAAGGCGGGCTTTGCTGGCATCGAGATTTTCGAGCAGGACTTTATCGCATCCGATTACGCGCCGCGCGAGATTGGCGCTTTGGTGCGCGACCACGGGCTTGAGATCACGCTGTTTCAACCCTTTCGCGATTTCGAGGGGCTGCCCGAACCCTACCGCAGCCGCGCCTTTGCCCGGGCTGCGCGCAAATTCGATCTGATGGCGGATCTTGGGGCCGAGCTGATGCTGGTCTGTTCAACCCTGCATCCCGCGGCCATGGGGGGCATCGACCGCGCTGCGGCCGATTTCCACGCCTTGGGCGAGATGGCCGCCGCAAGAGGCCTGCGTCTGGGCTATGAGGCGCTGGCTTGGGGGCGTCATGTCAACGATCACCGCGACGCTTGGGAGGTGGTGCGCCGTGCCGATCATTCCCATGTCGGCCTGATCTTGGACAGCTTTCACACCTTGGCGCGCAAGATCGACCCTGAAACCATTCGCCGCATTCCCGGCGATAAGATCTTTTTTGTGCAGCTTGCCGATGCGCCTGCGATCGAGATGGATCTGCTGTATTGGTCGCGGCATTTTCGCAATATGCCGGGCGAGGGCGATCTGGCGGTGACCGCGTTTTTGCAGGCGGTGCTTGCGACGGGCTATGTAGGCCCGCTCAGCCTCGAGATCTTTAACGATCAGTTTCGCGCAGGTCTGCCGCGTTTGGTGGCGCGAGATGGCTATCGCAGCTTGGTCGATCTGATGGATCGGGCGCGGCGGGCCGAGCCTGCGCTTGCGGTCGATCTGCCCGATTTCCCACCACCTGCCGCGGTGCAGGCGATTGAATTTATTGAAATTGTCACCTCGACGGACCAGCAGGCCGAGCTTGCGGGGTTTCTCGCGACCTTGGGCTTTACCCCGACCGCGCAGCATATCTCCAAGGCGGTGACGCGCTGGCAGCAGGGTGCGATCAATCTGCTGGTCAATACCGAAGACACCGGCTTTGCGCATTCCTCTTATGTGGCCCATGGCACCACGGTTTCGGAAATCGCGCTGCGCCTGCCCGATGCGCTTGCCGCAAAAGCCCGCGCGCAGGCCTTGGGCATCGCGCCGCACCTTGAACCCGCAGCCCCCAATGAGCTAACCATTCCAGCCATTCGCGGTGTCGGCGGCAGCCTGCTGCGCTTTGTCGATGCAAAAGCCCCACTGAACCAACTGTGGCAACAGGATTTCACGACACCTCGCCCGATTTCCAAAGCCGCAGGGCTGACCCAGATCGACCACATTGCCCAGACCATGGCCTATGACGAGATGCTCAGTTGGTCGCTATTCTACCACGCTCTGTTTGACGCACGCAAAGCGCCGATGGTCGATGTCGTGGACCCTGACGGTCTGGTGCGCAGCCAAGCGGTGGAAACTGGCGCGCTCAAAATCACCCTGAACGGAGCCGAGGCGCGGCGCACCCTGGCCGGGCGCTTTGTCGAAGACAGCTTTGGATCCGCGGTGCAGCATATTGCCTTTGGCAGTGATGACATCTTTGCCACCGCCTCGGCGCTGGCCGCCAATGGGTTTCAGGCCCTATCAATTGGCGCGAATTATTACGACGATGTCGAGGCCCGCTTTGGACTTGCGCCCGAGCTGACAGAGCGGTTGCGCGCAGCTAATGTGCTTTATGACGAAGACGCAGGCGGCCAATTCTTTCAGCTTTATTCGCAAACCCGCCCCGAAGGCCTGTTTGTCGAGATCGTGCAGCGGCAGGGCAATTACACCGGCTATGGCGCCGCCAATGCGCCGTTTCGAATAGCAGCGCAAAAACGCGCGACGCGCCCCGCCGGAATGCCACGATTTTAATGATGCTGCCCGACG
>NZ_DAIPZF010000050.1:0-16600 GCF_036782355.1 Cypionkella sp. | reverse complement strand
TCTAGCATCCAAGCGCGGCAGGCTCAACACCCCTCATGCGTCAATTTTTGCGATCAGCTCCGGCCCTGCCGCACGGTTGGAATTCACCGCGACACCGACGCGGTGGGCCTGCAACACCGCTTGGCTTGCCCGCATCAGCCGCGCCGCACCATGGCCCGCCTCGCCCAACCACAGCGGCCAATCGGCGGGTTCAAGGATCACTGGCTCGCGATCATGCACCCCCGCCATGCCCTCCCCCGCCGCAGTGGTGACCATCGCCACCGTGTTAGAGCCGCCCCAAGGCTGCCAAAGCGCTGCAAAAACCATCGGTTGACCATCGCTTCGGGTGAAATACCACGGCAGCCGCGCGCCATCCGGCCCCGCCTGCCATTCGTAAAACCCCGAAACCGGCAGCAAACAGCGCCGCGCCCGGATCGCCTCTCGAAACGCGGGCTTTTCCGCCACCGTCTCGGCCCGCGCGTTGATGATCAGCGGCCCCTCGGTCAGGCGTTTTGCCCAAGCCGGCACAAAGCCCCAGCGCATCGCCTGCAGCCGCCGCCCCCCCGCCTGCGCAGTGACCACCGGCACGCTTTGGGTCGGGCAGACGTTATACTGCGGCACCGGCGGCAGATCATTGTCGGGCTGCGCGCGAAACAGCGCGGCCATCGCATCATTGGGATCTGAAAGCGTAAAGCGTCCACACATAGCGCCAATCTAACCCCCATCCGCAAAGGTCGCAAATGAAACAGAACAGGGCCCAGACGGGCTTGCATCGCGCAGCCCACACGCCCACCCTTTGCCAAAGGGGGGCCCATGCTGAAAATCACCAAACTTGAAACCTTCGCCGATGACTTCACCTGTTTCACCCGCGTCAGCTGTGAAGACGGCTCCTTTGGCTGGGGGCAATGCGCCAATTACAACGCCGATATCACCGCGCAAATCTTTCACCGCCAGATCGCGCCTTGGGCGCTTGGCGCGCCTTGTGATGATATCGCAGCCCTGCTCGATCTGATCGAGCGGCGCGAGCATAAATACCCAGGCTCCTATCGCGCCCGCGCCATGGCGGGGCTGGACACCGCACTGTGGGATCTGCACGGCCGCCAGCAGGGCAAACCTGTTGTCGCACTTTTGGGCGGCACCCCCGGCCCTTTGCGCGCCTATGCCTCCTCGATGAAGCGCGACATCACTCCCGAGGCCGAGGCCGAACGGCTTAACCGCCTCTGCGGCGAGCAGGGCTTTACCGCGGCCAAATTCCGCATCGGCGCAGAATGCGGCAATGACATCGACGAATGGCCCGGCCGCAGCGAGGCGATCATCCCCACCATGGCCCGCGCCCTGCCGCAGATTGACAAGCTCGTTGACGCCAACTCTGGCTTTTCGCCCGCGCGCGCCATCCAGATCGGCCATCTGCTGCAAGAACACGGCATCTGCCACTTTGAAGAACCCACCCCCTATTGGGATCTGGAAGCCACCGCCGAAGTCACCGCAGCGCTCGACCTCGACGTCGCGGGCGGCGAGCAAGACTGGCACCTGCCAACATGGGCGCGGATGATCGCGATGCGCGCCGTCGATATCGTGCAACCCGATGTGATGTATATGGGAGGTATCACCCGCACCCTCCAAGTGGCCAAGATGGCGGCAAGCGCTGGCCTGCCCTGCACCCCGCATGCAGCCAACCTCTCGCTCGTCACCCTTTGCACCATGCACCTGCTCAAAGCCCTGCCCAATGCCGGAAAATACCTCGAACTCTCAATCGAAGGCGCCGATTACTACCCCTGGCAAAACGACCTGTTCTGCGGCACGCCCTTCCAGGTCGAGGCAGGCTGCGTCACGGTCCCCGACGCCCCCGGCTGGGGGGTCGAGATCAACCCCGACCATCTCGCCCGCAGCCACTATACTGCCAGCACATTTGGCCAAACCCCCAGCGCCTATGCAGCACTCTACCACAAAGCCAAATAACCCCGCCCGCTGCTTCATCTGTCTGAAAATATCCCACGGGGGGACGGCTGCTTGGCACAAGCAGACGGGGGGGTGTGAAACCCCCCGCTTTGCCCGGCCTGCCGCTTGACTTCCCCGCCCGCCTGCCGCCAACTCCGCCCAAAGCAAAGGGGCCCTTGATGACCGATTTTCACGCCGAACTGACCGACCGCCTGACCCGCTATGCCGCCATCGACAGCCAATCGGATGAAGACGCAACTGCCGCCCCCTCAACCACGATCCAGTTCGATATGCTGCATCTTTTGCAACAAGAGCTGCAAGACATCGGGGCAGCCGAGGTGCAGCTGACCGATTACGGCACCCTTATCGCCACCATTCCAGCCACCGCCGCAGGGCCCAGCGTTGGCCTGCTTGCCCATGTCGACACCGCCCCGCAGTTCAACGCAACCGGCGTCAAACCGCGGGTGATCAAAGGCTATAACGGCGGCGATATCTCTTTTCCCGACAACCCAAGCCTCACGCTTTCGCCCGCCGATTTCCCCTATCTGGCCAGCAAACAAGGCCATGACATCATCACAGCCTCGGGGCTGACGCTGCTGGGGGCGGATGACAAGGCCGGTGTTGCCATTCTGATGACCGCCGCGCGGCATCTTTTGGCCAACCCGCAGATCCCGCACCCGAAACTGCGGCTGGCCTTCACCCCAGACGAGGAAATTGGCCGCGGTGTCGATCCGCGCCTGCCCGCCGATCTGGGCGTCGATTTCGCCTATACCTTCGACGGTGGCGAGGTCGGGCAGATCGAATACGAGACCTTCTCGGCCGATGGGGCCAATGTCAAAATCACCGGCCGCTCGATCCATCCCGGCACCGCCAAGGGCAAGCTGATCAACGCGCTGCATCTGGCCGCCAAGATCATCAACACCCTGCCCGCCAATCAGACGCCAGAAAACACCGAAGGCCACGAAGGCTTTTTGCATCTGACCGACCTGAACGGCTCGGCTGCCGAATGCAACTTGCGCTTTATTCTGCGCGATTTTGAACGCGAGGGGCTTGCGGCCAAGGGCGATTTGCTGCGCCAAACCTGCGCCGCGATTGCCGCAACCGAGGCCGGCGCGCAGATCGAGGTGACGATCAAGCCGCAGTATCGCAACATGCGCTATTGGCTGGAAACCGACATGACGCCGGTGGATCTGGCACGCGATGCCGCCCGCAGCCTTGGGCTTGAGCCGGTGTCAAACCCGGTGCGCGGCGGCACCGATGGCTCGCGGCTGACAGAAATGGGCGTGCCCTGCCCGAACCTGTTTACCGGCATGCAGAACGTGCACGGTCCGCTGGAATGGGTCTCGGTGCAAGACATGGCGGTTGCGACCGAGTTCTGTCTGGCCTTGGCGCAAAAGGCGGTCAAAGCCTGAACGATGGCGCAGCATATCTCGCCCTATCACGCGCCCGATTTCTACCGCGACGCCCTTGCCAAGGGGCGACACCGCGACATCGTCGGGGGGCGCTGGGAAGAAACCGGCAAGATCCAGATGCAGCTTTTGCTGGATGCGGGCTTGCAGTCACAGCACCAGCTGCTGGACATCGGCGCAGGCGCGCTGCGGCTGGGGTGCAAGGCGGTGCCCTATCTTGATCCGGGCCACTATTGGGCCACAGATCTTTCGGGTGCGCTGATGCGCCAAGGTCATAAGACCGAGCTTGCCGATCCCGCCCGCCTGCCCGCCGATCATCTGATCGAAGACGGCAATTTCGACTTCCCTGGCCTGCCTGCCAGCATCACCCATGCGCTGGCCTTTGCGGTCTTTACCCATCTGCCGATCAACCATCTGCGCCGCGCGCTGACCCAGATGCAAGCGCGCTTTCCCATGCTTGAGGTTTTGCTGTTCACGGTGTTTCTGGCCCCTGATGCGGCGACAGCCCTGACACCGCTGCGCCAGCCCGACGGCGTCGTCACCCATGACACGCGCGCGCCCTATCATATGCTGGCCGAAGACGTCGAACACCTGCTGCGCGCCACTGGATTTACAGGGGCTGCCCAGCCGCAGCGCCTGCCCCGTGGCCAGGTACTGTTTCGCGCCAGCCCCGCAGCCTAGGCGCTATTCAGCCAAATCGGGCAACAAATCAGGCGCGACCGCTTCCAGAAACCCCCGATGCTTTTGCAGCAGATAGGCGTCAAAAGCGGCAACCGACAGATCCACCTTTAGCCCAAACTGCGCCAATGCAGGACGCGGATCGAAATGGCTGCGCTCTAGCACGCCTTTTGCCTCCAGCAGTGCAGCTTGATCGGCGTCGATCTGTTTTAGCAGCGTCACCAATGCGTCCCGATGTTCGGGGTCATGCACGCTTTCGCGAAAAGCCTCGAACTGGGTAATGCGCGAGGCGCCGTGGCGGGTATTGGCATCACCTTCGGGCTCATGTGCGCGCCGCAGCAGTTTCAGCATGAAATGCAGCCGCGTCATGCCGTCAAAATGCATCAGCCGCGTGTCCTTGATAACCCGATGCGGCTGGCGTCCGCGCGGCGAATGCAGCGAGATTTGCAGACCTGCCCCCACCCGATTAAAGGCTTTGCCCGCCAAATGCCCTGTCACCCCATCGCGGAAAAAATCGCAAAGCAGGCCGTAAACCTTGGGGCCAAACTTGTCGAAGTCTTTGATACCATGCCGGAAAATGCCGTCAAAAATTCCCGACTGCGGCTCCTCTGCCAGCGTCACCCGCTCGGCCACCAACAGCCGCATATAAAGCGCCACATCGGGGGCCGCCGTCAAAGCTGCCACAACCGCCTCGCCGTCTTGGACATATTCATCGGCATCGCAATGTAGCAGCCAATCGGCCTTGGTCGTCTCATAGACCTTTTGCGCGTTGCGGCATTGGCGGCTGAAATGCATTTCGGGGCGTTTACGCGGCTTGTTCACTTTCCAATAGGCAGCGTCGCAGACGGTCAGATAAACCCGCGGCAAACCGGCAAGCAAGGCCTCGGCCTCGGGGTCGGGCTGATCCAGAAAGATATGCACCTCGCTGGCGCCAATCGAGAGATAATGCGCGGCAAAGGCGGCCACTAAGGGCGCAGGTTCGTCCATTGTTGACACAACGGCCCAAGCAGGCTTCATAAGATCGCATCCATTCGTTACGGCACGGCTGCAACAATACCGCAGGCCCCACGAACAGCAACCCAATATTTATTAGCAAATCCTTACCTGTGATCACAAATTTTTTTCGTGTGATCACAAATGTCGCTTTTCCAAGCCTCGCTGACGATTCTTCTTTTGACCCAAGCGTTTTCTGTGGCATCAGGGCACAAATCCAAGCTGATAGGACATGATCCATGAACATCCACGAATACCAAGCCAAGGCCTTGCTGCGCGACTATGGCGTTCCGGTGTCCGATGGCCGCGCGGTTACCAAAGCCGAAGACGCCAAATCTGCGGCTGGCGAATTGGGTGGCCCGCTTTGGGTCGTCAAAGCGCAAATTCACGCCGGTGGCCGTGGTAAGGGTCATTTCCTTGAGGCCGAGGCTGGCGAAAAAGGCGGCGTGCGTCTGGCGCGTTCGGTCGGCGAAGCCGCTGAGTTCGCAAAGCAAATGCTGGGCCGCACCCTTGTGACCGTGCAAACCGGCCCCGCAGGCAAGCAAGTGAACCGTATCTATATCGAAGACGGCTCGGACATCGCCCGCGAATTGTATCTGGCCATGCTGATCGACCGCGAAAGCAGCCGCATTTCCTTTGTGGTGTCAACCGAAGGCGGCATGTCGATCGAAGACGTCGCCCATGACACCCCAGAAAAGATCGTTACCTTTACCGTGGACCCGGCATCTGGTCTGTCGGATTTCCACGGCCGCCGCGTGGCTTTCGCGCTGGGTCTGGAAGGCGCGCAGGTCAAGCAATGCGTTGGCATCGTCAAGAACCTGTACCGCATGTTCATCGAAAAAGACATCGAGATGCTGGAAATCAACCCGCTGGTGGTGATGACCGATGGCAACCTAAAGCTGTTGGACGCAAAATTCTCGTTTGATGGCAATGCGATGTATCGCCACCCCGATATCGCCGCCCTGCGCGACGAGACCGAGGAAGATCCAAAGGAACTCGCCGCCTCGAAATTCGATCTGAACTACATCGCGCTTGATGGCGAAATTGGCTGCATGGTCAATGGCGCGGGTCTGGCGATGGCGACGATGGACATCATCAAGCTTTACGGCGCCGAGCCTGCGAACTTTCTGGATGTCGGCGGCGGTGCCACCAAAGAAAAGGTGACCGAGGCTTTCAAGATCATCACCTCTGACCCCAATGTCAAAGGCATCCTTGTCAACATCTTTGGCGGCATCATGCGCTGCGACATCATCGCCGAGGGCGTGATTGCCGCGGTGAAAGAAGTCGGTCTTAAGGTGCCGCTGGTGGTGCGCCTTGAAGGCACCAATGTCGAGCTTGGCAAAGACATCATCCGCAACTCGGGCCTGAACGTAATTGCTGCCGACGATCTGAAAGACGGCGCAGAGAAAATCGTAAAGGCCGTCAAAGGCTAACCGTAGGGCGGGGTTAACCCCGCCTTCCCTTTTCGCATTCATGGCGGGGTGAACCCCGCCCTACGGAGACAACTCATGGCTATTCTTGTAAACGAAAACACCAAGCTGATCTGCCAAGGCTTCACCGGCAGCCAAGGCACTTTCCACTCCGAGCAGGCAATTGCTTACGGCACCAAGATGGTTGGCGGCGTCACCCCCGGCAAGGGTGGCTCGACCCACCTTGACCTGCCGGTGTTCAACTCGGTCCACGAGGCGCGTGCGGTTACCGGCGCAAATGCCACCGTGATCTATGTGCCGCCACCCTTTGCCGCCGACAGCATCCTTGAAGCCATCGACGCACAGATGGAGCTGATTGTCTGCATCACCGAAGGCATTCCGGTTCTGGACATGATGCGCGTCAAGCGCGCACTGGAAGGCACGGCAAGCCGTCTGATCGGGCCAAACTGCCCCGGCGTGATCACGCCAGACGCCTGCAAAATCGGCATTATGCCCGGTCATATCCACCGTCGCGGCTCGGTTGGGGTTGTTTCACGCTCGGGCACCCTTACCTATGAGGCTGTGAAACAGACCTCTGATCTTGGCCTTGGCCAATCCACCGCAGTGGGCATTGGCGGCGACCCGATCAAGGGCACCGAGCATATCGACGTGCTGGAAATGTTCCTGAACGATCCCGAAACCCATTCGATGATCATGATCGGCGAAATCGGTGGCTCGGCCGAAGAAGAAGCCGCAGAATATCTTGCAGCGCAGCGCAAAAAAGGCCGTTGGAAACCAACTGCTGGCTTTATCGCAGGGCGCACCGCACCTGCGGGCCGCCGCATGGGCCATGCCGGCGCCATCGTCTCGGGTGGCAAGGGCGATGCGGAATCCAAGATCGAAGCGATGAAATCTGCTGGCATCATCGTCGCAGACAGCCCGGCGACTTTGGGCGAAGCTGTGATGAAAGCCATCGGCAAATGACAGGGGTTTTGGCAAGGTACGCCTTGTCAAAACCTTTAGACGAATAACGGAAACGAACTCATGCGGCGGGGGAAACCCTGCCGCGTACCCCCATCAGGCCGCAACCTTGAGGCAGCACGCCATGACCGAACAGACCCCAAACGCCCAATTTCGCGCCGGCTCCTTTCTCGATGGCGGCAATGCCGATTACATCGACCAGCTGGCCGCGCGCTATGCCTCTGACCCCGCGTCGGTTGATGCAGGCTGGGCGGAATTTTTCCGCAGCCTTGGCGACAGCGAAATCGACGCCAAGCGTCAGGCAGAGGGTCCGTCTTGGGCGCGCCACGATTGGCCGCAGGTGCCACATGATGACACCACCGCAGCCCTGACCGGCGAATGGCCCGAAGCGCCAAAGGCCAAGGGTGCTGCACAAAAGATCACCGAAAAGGCCGCCGAAAAGGGCATTGATCTGACATCAGAGCAGGTCGAACGCGCGGTGCTGGATAGCATTCGCGCCATCATGATCATCCGCGCCTACCGGATCAGGGGGCACCTTGCGGCCGATCTGGATCCGCTGAAAATGGCGCCCACCGGCAACCACCCCGAACTGGACCCTGCCTCTTATGGCTTTACCGAGGCCGATATGGATCGCCCGATCTTTATCGACAATGTGCTGGGCCTGACCCATGCCTCGATGCGCCAGATCATCGACATCGTCAAACGCACCTATTGCGGCACCTTTGCGCTGCAATACATGCATATCTCTGACCCCGAGCAGGCGGCTTGGCTGAAAGAGCGGATCGAAGGCTACGGCAAGGAAATCGCCTTTACCCGTGAAGGCCGCAAAGCCATTTTGAACAAATTGGTCGAGGCCGAGGGCTACGAGAAGTTCCTGCACGTTAAATATATGGGCACCAAGCGCTTTGGTCTGGATGGCGGCGAAAGCCTGATCCCCGCGATGGAGCAGATCATCAAGCGCGGCGGCAATCTTGGCGTCAAAGAGATCATCATCGGCATGCCCCACCGTGGCCGCTTGTCGGTGCTGGCCAATGTGATGCAAAAGCCCTATCGCGCCATCTTTAACGAATTTCAGGGCGGCAGCTTTAAGCCCGAAGAAATCGACGGCTCGGGCGATGTGAAATACCACCTTGGTGCCTCTTCGGACCGCACCTTTGATGACAACACCGTGCATTTGTCGCTTACCGCTAACCCCAGCCACCTTGAGGCCGTGAACCCCGTGGTTCTGGGCAAAGTGCGCGCCAAGCAAGATCAGTTCGGCGACAGCGACCGCCATCAGGTGCTGCCGGTGCTGCTGCACGGCGATGCGGCCTTTGCCGGTCAGGGCGTGGTTGCCGAATGCTTTGGCCTCTCGGGTCTGAAGGGACACCGCACCGGCGGCACCATTCATATCGTGGTGAACAACCAAATCGGCTTTACCACAGCGCCCAGCTATTCGCGCTCTTCGCCCTATCCGACCGACATCGCCCTGATGGTCGAAGCGCCGATCTTCCATGTCAACGGTGACGACCCCGAGGCTGTGGTGCATGCCGCCAAAGTGGCGATCGAATACCGCCAGCAGTTCCACAAAGACGTAGTACTGGATATCTTCTGCTATCGCCGCTTTGGTCACAACGAAGGCGACGAGCCTATGTTCACCAACCCTGCGATGTATGCCACCATCCGCAAGCAAAAGACCACCTTGCAGCTTTACACCGAACGTCTGGTTGCCGACGGGCTGATCCCCGAAGGCGAGATCGAGGATATGAAAGCCGCTTTCCAAGCCAAGCTGAATGATGAATTCGAGGCTGGCAAAGACTATAAGCCAAACCGCGCCGATTGGCTGGATGGCCGCTGGAAAGCGATGAAAACCAAGGATCTCGAGCATTACCAGCGCGGCGAAACCTGGATCAAACCCGAAGTCATGGCCGAGGTGGGCGCAGCGCTGACCCGCGTACCAGAGGGCTTTGACATGCATAAAACCGTGATCCGCCAGTTGGATGCCAAGGCCAAGATGTTCGAGACCGGCACCGGCTTTGACTGGGCCACCGCCGAGGCACTTGCCTTTGGCTCGCTGCAAGTCGAAGGCTTCCCCGTGCGGCTTTCGGGCCAGGATTGCACCCGCGGCACCTTCTCGCAGCGCCATTCCGGCTGGGTCGATCAAACCACCGAAGAACGCCACTACCCGTTGAACCACATCAAACCCGGCCAAGCGCGCTACGAAGTCATCGATTCGATGCTGTCAGAATATGCGGTTCTGGGCTTTGAATATGGCTATTCGCTGGCCGAACCAAACGGGCTGACCATGTGGGAAGCGCAGTTTGGCGACTTTGCCAATGGCGCGCAGATCATGTTTGACCAGTTCATCAACTCGGGCGAAAGCAAATGGCTGCGGATGTCGGGTCTTGTCTGCCTTCTGCCGCATGGCTTTGAAGGCCAAGGCCCCGAACACTCCTCTGCCCGCCCCGAGCGGTTCTTGCAGATGGCGGCGCATGACAACTGGATCGTTGCCAATTGCACCACGCCGTCGAACTACTTCCACATCTTGCGCCGCCAGATGCACCGCGACTTCCGCAAGCCGCTGATCCTGATGACGCCGAAATCCTTGTTGCGTCACCCGATGGCGATCTCGGATGCGGCAGATTTCACCGACGGCAGCTATTTCCACCGCGTGCTGTGGGATGATGCGCAAAAGGGCCATTCGGCGACCAAGCTGCAACCCGACGACAAGATCAAACGCGTCGTGCTGTGCAGCGGCAAGGTCTATTACGACCTGTTGGCCGAACGCGATGCGCGCGGCATCGACGATGTCTATCTGTTGCGTGTCGAACAGCTTTACCCTGTGCCCAAGCAATCGCTGACCACGGAACTCTCGCGCTTTAAATCGGCCGAGATCATCTGGTGTCAGGAAGAGCCGAAAAACATGGGCGCATGGACCCATATCGAACCCGAGCTGGAAGGCCTGCTGACCGCCATCGGCGCCAAGCAAACCCGCGCGCGCTATGCCGGCCGCGTCGCCTCTGCCTCACCAGCCACTGGCCTTGCCTCCAAGCACAAGGCCGAACAGCAAACTCTGGTCAACGAAGCGCTCGGCTGACCCCAATTTTCGCGCCGCAGCGCAACAGGAGAAGAAGATGACGGATGTAATGGTGCCCTCGCTGGGCGAAAGCGTCTCTGAAGCCACCGTATCGACCTGGTTCAAAAAGGTCGGCGACACGGTCAAGCAAGACGAGATGCTCTGTGAACTAGAAACCGACAAAGTCTCGGTCGAAGTGCCCTCGCCGGTCTCGGGCGTCTTGGCTGAAATCATCGCGCCAGAAGGCACCACGGTTTCCGCCTCGGCGCGTTTGGCCGTGGTAACCGAAGGCGCCGTGGCCGCAGCCCCCGCCAAAGTGGAAGCCCCGAAAGAGGTCGCAAAACCCGCAGCCCCAGCCCCCGCGGCCCGCGATGTTGAAGACGCGCCTGCCGCCAAAAAGGCAATGGCAGAGGCTGGCCTTGCCGCAGAGGCCGTCACCGGCACCGGCCGCGATGGCCGCATCATGAAAGACGATGTCGCCCGCGCCGTCGCTGCCACCACCGCAGCCCCCGCCCCCGTCAGCATCCCGCGCGCCCCGGTTTCGGCCGATGACGCCTCGCGCGAAGAGCGGGTCAAGATGACCCGCCTGCGCGCCACCATCGCGCGCCGCCTGAAAGAAGCCCAAAACACTGCCGCCATGCTGACCACCTATAACGAGGTGGACATGTCCGGCATCATGGCTTTGCGCAATGAATACAAAGACATGTTCGAGAAAAAGCATGGCGTCAAACTTGGCTTCATGTCGTTTTTCGTCAAAGCCTGCACCCATGCGCTGAAAGAAGTCCCCGAGGTTAACGCCGAAATCGACGGTCAGGATGTGGTCTATAAAAACTACGTCCACATGGGCGTCGCTGTCGGCACCCCCAACGGCCTTGTCGTGCCCGTGGTGCGCGATGCCGACCAGATGGGCTTTGCCGCGATCGAGAAAAAGATCTCGGAACTCGGCCTGCGCGCCCGCGACGGCAAACTGTCGATGGCCGAAATGGCGGGCGGGTCGTTCACCATCTCGAACGGCGGCGTCTATGGCTCGCTGATGTCCTCGCCGATCCTGAACCCACCGCAATCGGGCATCCTTGGCATGCATAAAATCCAAGACCGCCCCGTGGTCGTCGGCGGCCAAATCGTCATCCGCCCGATGATGTATCTGGCGCTAAGCTACGATCACCGCATCGTCGACGGCAAAGGTGCTGTCACCTTCCTCGTGCGCGTCAAAGAAGCGCTCGAGGATCCGCGCCGGTTGTTGATGGATTTGTAAAAGACAAAGTGACCGCCAACCTCGCGCCAAGCCGAGGTTGGCGGTCACTGCGCTATTTCGGGGGAAAGGCGATCGATATCCGATCCAGACAAGCAACAGCCCCCCAATCGACAATAATCAATGCCGGACAGCCGGACTGGTGAAAGACAAGGTTTCGTTGCAATGGGTATCGTGAATAAATGACCCCAGAACTCACCGCCCTCACCCTCGCGGCGCTGCTGCAAGCGGTCCAATTCATCCTCTTCGCGATCCCCGCGAACCTTGAACTCACCCCGACATACACCACCTCGCCGCGCGATCTGCCCCCCAGCCGCCCGCTCACCAAAACCACCGCCCGCCTGCAACGCGCCCTGAACAATCATTTCGAATCGCTGATCCTCTTCACCATCGCCGTCTTGGTCGTCACCCTTGGCAACCAATCCACCGCCACCACCCAAACCGCCGCCTATGCCTACCTCGCCGCCCGCCTCGCCTATCTGCCCGCCTACGCCTTTGGCTGGGCCCCCTGGCGCTCGGCGATCTGGGCAATAGGCTTTTTCGCCACCCTCACTCTCTTGGTCGCAGCGTTGTTGTGATCTTCATCTGTCCCTAAATATCCTGCGGGGGTGCGGGGGTGCAAAACCCCCGCCTCGCGGCTCTAACAAGGAAACCAAATGGCAAGTTTTGACGCAATCATCATCGGTGCTGGCCCCGGCGGCTATGTTTGCGCGATCCGCGCGGCGCAATTGGGGCTGAAAGTCGCTGTGATCGAGGGGCGTGACACCCTTGGCGGCACCTGCCTGAATGTCGGCTGCATCCCCTCCAAGGCGATGCTGCACGCCACCCATTCGCTTCATGAAGCCGAGCATAATTTTGCCAAGATGGGCCTGAAGGGCAAGTCGCCTTCCGTCGATTGGGACCAGATGCAGGCCTATAAGCAAGAGGTTGTCGACGGCAACACCAAGGGCATCGAATTTCTTTTTAAAAAGAACAAGGTAACTTGGATCAAGGGATGGGCCAGCATCACCGCCCCCGGTCAGGTGAAGGTCGGCGACGATCTGCATGAGGCGAAAAACATCGTCATTGCCACCGGGTCAGAGCCTGCAACCTTGCCCGGAATTGCGGTGGACGAGGAAACCGTCGTCACCTCGACCGGCGCGCTGACCTTGAAGAAAATCCCGAAATCCATGGTGGTGATCGGTGCAGGCGTGATCGGTCTGGAAATGGGGTCGGTCTATGCGCGTCTGGGCACCGAAGTGACGGTCGTCGAATATCTTGACGCCATCACCCCCGGCATGGACGGCGAAGTTGCGAAAAACTTCCAAAGAATTCTGACCAAACAAGGCTTTAAGTTCATCCTTGGCGCCGCCGTCCAAGGCGTCGACGTCAAGAACGGCAAGGCCAAGGTCAGCTACAAGCTGCGCAAAGACGACAGCGGCGCCAGCCTAGACGCCGATTGCGTTCTGGTCGCCACCGGTCGCAAAGCCTTTACCGCAGGCCTTGGGCTCGAAGCGCTTGGGGTCGAGATGTTGCCGCGCGGCCAAGTGAAAACCGATGCGCATTTTGCAACCAATATCAAAGGTTTGTATGCGATTGGCGACGCTGTTGTTGGCCCAATGCTGGCGCATAAGGCCGAAGACGAAGGCATGGCGCTGGCCGAGATTATGGCGGGCAAAGCTGGTCATGTGAATTATGGCGTCATCCCGGGCGTGGTCTATACCAGCCCCGAGGTGGCCTCAGTTGGCGCGACAGAAGAACAGCTGAAAGAAGCCGGCCGCGCCTATAAGGTCGGCAAATTCCCCTTCATGGGCAACGCCCGCGCCAAGGCGGTGTTTCAGGCTGAGGGCTTTGTCAAACTGCTGGCAGATGCCACGACCGATCGGATCTTGGGCTGCCACATCATCGGCCCCGCAGCTGGCGATCTGATTCACGAGGTTTGTGTAGCGATGGAGTTTGGCGCCTCTGCCCAAGATTTGGCGCTAACCTGCCACGCACACCCAACATACAGTGAAGCTGTGCGCGAAGCCGCACTCGCCTGTGGCGACGGCGCAATCCACGCGTAATTCGAAACCAAGCGCTAAAATCAACGGGGCACTCAGGTAATTCTGGGTGCCCCGATTAATGCGTCGCGATCAGTCTAACGACATCACGCCTCTCTATACGCGGGCTGCACCGCGCTCGGCACCTTTTGTGCCTCCGCATCTCTCATTGCGCAAACGCCAAACAAGCAACCTAATCGGCCATCGCAGCTGATTTGCTGCGACGGCCAGATACTGCATCAGCCAAGCAAAGCCTTGGCTTCGTGCCGTTTTAACTCAGTCCGTGCAAGTCGATACTCCTTCAGGCCCTGCTCAGTCGCAAGGTCTGGGAACAGAGCAAGGATTTCGGCGCGGGCGTCTTTGTCGATGCCGGTGATCGAATAATCCCCCGGATGGAAGCTTTCGGTCCAGGCCCCATCCGAGAGAACCACTTCATGGCGTTCGAACATGAAGTGGATATAGCTCGTCTGGGCGACATCGGCCTGCTGAATGCCAGCTTTGCCAACCAAATGCTTCGCTGCAACAAGCACTTCGCGATCGTCAAACAGCAGTTCTGCATTCACATCTACAAGCAGAACCTTGTGGTTTGGCGACAGCAGCATATCCCGCTCTGGCAGACCATTGCCCAAGGATCCCGCTTTGACAAAGA
This sequence comes from Cypionkella sp., assembly GCF_036782355.1. Lineage (NCBI taxonomy): Bacteria > Pseudomonadati > Pseudomonadota > Alphaproteobacteria > Rhodobacterales > Paracoccaceae > Cypionkella > Cypionkella sp. Next base: position 2,236 of record NZ_DAIPZF010000050.1, on the reverse strand, counting down.
CCGGCTTCAGCTTCGGGTCGCGCGCAAAGTCCAGGCTGGACATGGTCTTGCTGCCAACCCAAGCGATTTCCTGGAAGCCATTGTCGCGGGTAATCACCCGATCGCCGGCTTGCAAGTCCTCGACAAGCCGCTGCCCCTTGGCGGTGGCAATCAGCGTCCCAGGGGTAAAGCACGGAATAACCGTTTCGATCCCCGAGAAGCGCAGCGTGCCGCCGTCTTCAAAGGTCACGACACCACTTTCGCCTATGCCAGTCGCGGCATCAAAGGTCGGATCGCTGCTGTCATAGACGATCTTTTTAAAGCCCGATCCGACAAGATCCAGAACGTCGGTCTCATCCGAGCGGCCGTCTCCATTCAGATCAGCGTCCTCACCGCCAAAGATCACATCATCGCGACCCTCGCCCAAGGCATTGATCTTAAACAGGTCCGACCCAAGCCCGCCGGTCAGACTGTCCGCGCCCGCGCCGCCCAAAAGCGTATCCGAGCCAGCACCGCCGTCCAGCGTGTCATTGCCCGCGCCGCCCAACAGGCTGTCATTGCCCAAGCCGCCAGCCAAGCTGTCATCGCCCAGACCGCCCGCAACCGTGTCATTGCCGTCACCCGCATCAACCGTGTCATTGCCAGCACCCGCCAAGACAGAATCGTCCCCTGCGCCTGCCGCAACACTGTCATTGCCAGACCCCGTCGCAATCGTGTCATCGCCCGCGCCCGTGTCCACAGTGATCGGACCTGTGGCACCCGCGCCCGCAACCGTGTCATTGCCCGTGCCGGTGAGGATCTGTTCAATCTCGGCAAAGGTGATGTCAGGCGTGCCATCCGCGTCCAGACCATTCACCGTCCCAGCCTCGGGGTTGGTGCCAAGCAAAACAGTCAGATTGGCAGACTGATCGGACAAGTCCAAAACATCGCCCAAGCCGCCATTCGAGGGGTCGGACAGATCTTCGCCCAATTCCCCGCCCGTGAGCGTCACATTCAGATCCGCAGTCGGGTCGGTCGCATCAAGCGTGAACACATCATCGCCCGACCCACCAAAGGCCACATCCGCGCCGCCAACCGCGAGGTCATCATCGCCCAGACCACCGTCCAGCGTGTCATTGCCCGCGCCGCCAACCAGCGTGTCGCTGCCCGCATCGCCGATCAGCTGGTCATTGCCCGCATCGCCCTCGATCAGGTCATTATCCGCGCCGCCGTAAAGCGTATCGTCGCCCGAACCGCCCGCAACAATGTCATCGCCCGCATCGCCATAAAGCAGGTCATTGCCCGCATCACCGCTCAGTATGTCAGCGCCAAGACCGCCATAAATCTGGTCGTTGCCATCTTGACCGGCAATCGCGTCATCCCCCGCGCCGCCGTAAACCGTGTCATCGCCAAGACCCGCATCAATGCTGTCATTGCCCGCACCGCCCGCGATGGTGTCGTTCAGCCCGTCGCTGCCATCAACCTGATCGCCCTGCGCATCGGTGAAGGGAAGACCCCCTGCACCCGAAGTCGGCGTCATCAGATCGCCGCCCGCCGTGCCATCAACCACACCGGCAGGATCGCGCAGGATCGTCTCGATCTCGGAATAGGTGATCGTCACCCGATCCCCAGCCGCGTTTTCATAGCTCGCCGTGCCAGATTCCGGCCCCGTCGGCGTCACGATCACATTGCTCAGACCGCGCAGATCCAGCACATCGCCCGCGCCGCCATTGCTTGGATCGCTCAGATCCTCGCCAGTCTCGCCGCCCACAATCGTGATGCCCGCCGTGCCCGTCAGCGTAGGATCAACCGTGAAGACATCGTCGCCAGAGCCGCCACTGGCCTGATCGCCCGACCCAACAACCAGATCGTCATCGTCAAGCCCGCCAAATAGGACGTCCGCGCCCGCGCCGCCCAAAAGCGTATCCGAGCCAGCACCGCCGTCCAGCGTGTCATTGCCCGCGCCGCCCAACAGGCTGTCATTGCCCAAGCCGCCATCGATGACATCAGCAAAGTTGGTGCCTTGGATCGCGTCATTGCCCGCGCCGCCATAGGCCTGGCCACCGCGTGCGTTGGCGTTAGGGTTCAGGAAAATCTGGTCGTTGCCGTCGCCGCCATAAAGCGTATCCGCCCCCTCAAGTGAGATACCCCCCGTGGCCTGATCGCCATATAGAACGTCATCCCCCGCGTCGCCGTAAAGCACATCCGTATCCGTGCCGCCGCCCAAAGTGTCGTTGTTGTCGCCACCATACAGCAGATCCATTCCGCCCGTGCCGCC
>NZ_DAIPZF010000049.1:0-19407 GCF_036782355.1 Cypionkella sp. | reverse complement strand
CAGCCCCCAGAACAGGGTCGGTTCGGACATTCTGCTGGCGACATCCGACATGATGTCAAAAATTCAAAGCCATCGCCCCATTCGGCCGCTGTTCTGCGGCTTTGGCATGGCGTGGTGATTTATCCGTTTCGGAGAAATCAATCAAAACGGCCTTGGGTTTCTTTGGTAATTAGTGGATCGACCGCAGCACAGCATCAGTCTTAGGGAAGCTGTGCAAAGGGCGTGTTGCACAAAAGCAAATGGGGCGGTCGAGATGTGATTGGTTTGGGTCAAAAGCCCCGATTTAGCTGCGTTTTGGTCCCGAACTTCTCCAGCTTGCCAGCCCGCGCTTTGGCAATCTTTTAAGGCAAAAGAAAGAAACGAAGATGAAGTCTAAAAATATCGCCCTTATTGTCGGAGCAACCGGACTGTCTGGCAGCTATACGGCGCAGCGTCTGAAGCAAGATGGCTGGACGGTTGTCACCGTCTCGCGCAGCGCGGTAGATTTGGATTGGTCAGACCGCCATATCGCGGTTGATCTGGAAGACAGCGCTGCCAGCAAGCTGGCGCTGCAAGCTGCAAGCGACGTGACGCATGTGTTTTATTGCACCTGGTCGCGGCAGGCGAATGAAGAAGAAAACGTCCGCGTCAATGCGCTGATGATCGAAAACCTGTTCGCAGGTCTGGCCGATGCTCCGATCCAGCATGCAGCCCTTGTGACAGGGCTAAAGCATTATCTGGGCTCGTTTGACGATTACGCCAAGGTTCTGCCCTATACCCCGTTCATGGAAAGCAGCCCGCGCCTGCCGGGGTTGAATTTCTATTACGCGCAAGAGGATGTGCTGTTTGACCATGCCGCCAAGCGCGGCTTTACTTGGTCGGTGCATCGTCCTCATACCATGATCGGCTTTGTCATTGGCAATGCGATGAACATGGCAGTGACGCTGGCGGTCTATGCCTCGATCTGCAAGCACACCGGACGCCCCTTTGTCTATCCGGGTTCGCCCGAGCAATATAACGCCGTGGCTGATGTCACCGACGCGCGGGTTCTGGCCGAGCAATTGCTGTGGTCTGCGACCACGCCCGAGGCCGCCAATATGCCGTTCAACACCGTCAATGGCGATTTGTTCCGCTGGACTTGGCTTTGGGCGCAGATTGCCGGCTATTTCGGGCTTGAGGTCGCCACTTACCCCGGCCAGCCCGTGCCGCTGGAGCAGCAAATGGCCGATGCGCCTGCGGTTTGGGCCGAGATTGTCGCCAAACACGGCTTGCAAGATATCGCGGTGAACAAGTTGGCGTCTTGGTGGCATTCGGACGCCGATCTGGGCCGCACGCTGGAATGCTTTACCGATATGACCAACAGCCGGACGCTGGGCTTTACCGCCTATCAGCAATCCTCGCACAGCTTTTTTGATGTGTTCGACGAGCTGCGCGCCCGTCGCATCATTCCCTCTTAAGTCAGGACATCCCCCGCCATGCATTACGTTATCCATTGCCTTGACCACGACGGCGCTGTGAACAAACGGCTCGACCATTACGAAGCGCATAAGGCCTATCTGGGGGCTGCTGCGATGAAAACCGTAATCTCGGGGCCGCTGATGGCCGATGACGAGACGACGATGATCGGCAGTTGCTTTGTGGTCGAAGCCGCCACTCTGGCAGAGGTCGAGGCCTTCAACCACGCTGACCCCTTTGCCAAGGCGGGGCTGTGGAAAACCGTGTCGATCCGGCCTTTTCTTAAGCGGGTGGACAATCGCTGATGACACATCCTGTAGGTATCGCGCTGATCGGCATGGGCTGGTGGGGCAAAAAGATGTTGGCGGTGCTGGAAGCCGCGCCAGAAGACATTCGCGTGGTGCGCGCGGTCGAACCTGATCTGGCGGGCGTGCAGGCCTTGTGTGACAGTAAGGGCATTCCGGTCTCGGCCGATCTGGCCGATGCGCTGAACGATCCTGCTGTTGAGGCAGTGGTTTTGGCCACGCCGCATGCGCTGCACGAAGCCCAGATTGCGGCTGCGGTTGCGGCGGGCAAGCATGTGTTTTGCGAAAAGCCTTTGGCGCTGACCAAGGCGGGGGCGCAAAAGGCGGTGCAGCTTTGCCGCGATGCGGGGCTGGTGCTGGGCATGGGCCACGAGCGCCGCTGGGAGCCGCCAATTGCGCAGATGTTGGCGCTGGCCGATGCCGGCAGCTTGGGGCGCATTCAGCAGATCGAGTCCAACTTCAGCCATGACAAATTCCTGACGCTGGACCGCGGCAACTGGCGACTGAAGGCCGATCAGGCCCCTGCGGGCGGCATGACGGCAACGGGGATCCATTTGCTTGACCTGTCGGTGCGGCTGCTGGGCGAGGCCGAAAGCGTGCTTTGCGTCTGCGAACAATTATCCTCGGATCTGCCGCAGGGCGATACGGTGGCGGCCTTTGTCAAGTTCAAGGGCGGCGGCACCTCTTATGTTTCGGCCTCCTTGGCCAACCCGTTTATCTCGCGCTTTGCGGTCTTTGGCTCGAAAGGCTGGATCGACATTCGTGATAAGGCCCATGTCGAGGCCCCCGATGGCTGGATCGTGACCTCTGCGATGGCAGGTGGGCCGATCACCACGGTCGAGGTGGGCAAGGCAGAACCGGTGAAAGACAACCTTGTGTCCTTTGCCCGCGCCGTGCGGGGGCGTGAAACCTATCAGATCACTGCCGACCATCTGGTCAACAATATCGCCCTGTTGGAAGCGGTGTTCAAATCCGCCCTCAGCGGCAAACTGGAACCTGTGTCGTAAGGAAGCCGAAATGAAAGCCCTGATTTTCGCAGAACCAAAGTCGCTGATGGTGGTTGATCAGCCAATGCCGTCGATCACCGCCAATGAGGTGATGATCCGATCGCGCCGCGTCGGGATTTGCCATTCCGATTACGAATTGCTGGCGGGGCAATATATCATTCCGATCTCTTACCCTGTCACGCCTGGCCATGAATGGGTGGGCGAGGTGGTCGAGGTTGGTGCCAATGTCACGGGCTTGGCCAAGGGCGACCGCGTGGTTGGCGAATGCGTGATCAAGACGCCCGAGCGCATCCACCATTTTGGCTTTTCGATGAACGGTGCCAACCGCGAGTTCTTTGTCGCCCGCCCCGAATGGCTGCACAAGCTGCCTGATGGCGTCGATGATGCCAAGGCTGCGCTGATTGAACCCTTTACCTGCGGCTATTACGCGGTGATGCGCAACGGCGGCACCAATGCTGCGGAAACCGTGGTGATTTCGGGTGGCGGCACGATTGGTCTGGTTTCGGCCGCGGCCGCTATCGGGATGGGCGCGCGGGTGATCGTGGTCGATCCTGTGCCGCTGCGCCGCGAGATTGCGCTGCGTCTGGGGGCGGATGGGGTGATTGATCCTGCGGCGGGCGATGCGGTCGAGGCGGTGGCCGAGATGACCAAGGGCGGCGCCGATCTGGTGGTGGAAGCCGCAGGCCATGCGGCCTCTTTGGCCAATGTCTTTGACTATGCCCGCCCGGAAGGTCGGGTGTCGATGGTGGGCATCAATATCGGGCAAAAGTTTCCGGTCGAGCTGGGCAAGATCCAGATTAAGGATCTGACAGTGCGCGGCTGCATAGGCTCGCCTGGGGTCTGGCCTGCGGCGATCCGGTTCTTGGAGCGTACTGGCATTGATCTGTCGCCAATCCAGACCCACAGCTTTGCCCTGAAGGACGCCGCCGCGGCTTATGAGCTTGGCAAGAAAGCCGATCAGGCCGTGAAAGTGACGCTCGAGATTTCCTGAAAATCCCCGCAAGGCAAAAGTGAGACGGCAGATGACTCCACGCCAACCAGCCTCGATCCGCCAAGAGGGTAAGGTGTTCCCGATCGCCTTCGCAAAGGGCTTTATAACCATTGTCGCAGCGACGCTGATCTTGGTTGTGCTGTGCTTGGTCTTCGCGCCTTCCAGCGTATCTTCTGGGGCGCTGGCGGGCAGTTTGCCCTTTGCTTCTGTGCTGGCGATTGTGGGCTTGGGCCAGATGTTGGTGGTGCAACAGGGCGGCTTTGATCTGTCGGTTGCGGGCGGGGTGTCGCTGTCGGTGGTGCTGGTGACGCATTACCCCGCAGGCGATGACGCGCAACTGCTGCCCGCAATCCTGATTGCGCTGGGCTGTGCCTTGTTGATCGGGGTCTGCAACAGCCTTTTGGTGGGCTATATGCGGCTGAACGCCATTGTGGCCACCATTGGGGTCAATGCGCTGATTTATGGCGGCGTCTTTGCGGTCTCGGGTGGGGTGCCGCGGATCACCACGGATTTGCTGGCCACTATTGCCGGCGGCAGCCTGTTCGGCATCGGCAATGCGGTGGTCTTTGCCGCAGTCGCCCTTGGCGTGGTGGCGCTGATCATGAAGAAAACCGTGATGGGCCGCCGGTTCGAGGCGGTGGGGGCCAGCCCTGCGCTGGCCGCCACCATCGGCTTGCCGGTGCGGCGCTATCAGATGCTGGCCTATGTCTTTGCGCAGCTGCTGTATTGCTTGGCTGGCATCTTGATTGCGGGGCTGACAACCCAGCCAACCGCTTTTCAGGGTGACCCACTGTTGCTGCCGTCGGTGGCCGTGGTGGTGCTGGGGGGCACCTCTTTGCTGGGCGGGCGCGGATTTCCTGTGTCCACCGTGATTGCCGCGCTTTTTCTAAATCAACTGAGCCAGTTCTCTTACGCGGTAGGGGTTCCCTATTCGGCTCAGACCATCATTCAAGCTTTGGCGCTTGGATTTGGCATTGGGATCCATTCGATCCGTTTGCCGAACAAGAATAAGAAACTGTCCACACACTCTAATCTGGAGGAAACCAATGAAACTTACGTCTCTTAAGGGGCAAACCGCCCTTGCTGCGGCGCTGATGACCCTCGCCGTTGCTGGCGCTGCTCAGGCCGAAGTGCCATCTTGGTGCGGCCCAAACCAAGCCTCGCTCGCGCTGCTCGACGGCTACGGCGGCAACAGCTGGCGTCTGGTGACCACGGCTTCGGGCGCGGCTGAAGCCGCCCTTTGCCCAAGCATCACCGATTATCAATATGCTGACGGTCAGGGCAACACCCAGAAAGCCATTTCAGATATCAAGGGCATGGCGGCCAAAGGCGTCAACGCGCTTGTGGTCTTTGGCGATGCCGGCCCAGCCGTATTGCCCGCGCTGAAAAGCGCCTTTGGTGCTGGCGCTGTGGTTGTGCCTTACCGGGTTGTTGTTGGCGGCGAAGAGGGCAAGGATTACACCAAATTCGTCGGCTCTTCCTTTGTTGATGATGGCGTAAGCTGGGGCAATTGGATCAAGTCGATCCTTCCCGATGGCGGCAATGTCTTGTTCCTCAGCGGACCTGCTGGCAACAGCCAAGGGACCGACGAACTGGCTGGCATGAAGCAGATCTTGGACGATAAATACGTCTTCATCAACCCAGAGCCCTTTGCCGTTACCAATTGGGATCCGGCTTTGACTCAGCAGGTTTTGTCGGCTGAAATCGCAAAGAATGACAAGATCGATGTGATCGTTTCTGACTTTGGCCCGTCGCTGGTAGGCGCGCTGCCGACCTTTGGCAAGTTCAACCGCTCGATCCCTGCGATTGCAACCTCGGACGGTAACTCGTTGGGCTGTTTCTGGGAAGACAACCACGAAGCCAATCCAGACTTTAAGCTGTTCACCGTTGCCACTGGCAATGACAACGTGCGCTTGGCAGTGCAGTGGGCTGTAGCCTCGGCCACAGGGGGCACCTTGCCATCCGAAAAGATCTTCAAGGCACCTGTGTTTGAAGATTCGGTTTCGGGTTCGCCAAGTGCGGTGCAGTGCCGCAAGGATCTTCCCGGTTCGATCTATCTTTCGGCTGTAATGTCGGGCGACGATCAGGCGGCTGCGGTCAATAAATAAGCCTAACGCGGCTTGGGGCGCTTTGCCTCGAGCCGCGTTTTTCGAAGCGGCGGATATAACAAGACGGGATGCGCAAGTGCCAAGCGATCAAACAAAGACCGGCGCAACGGGGTCAAACAGCGATATTGTGCTGCGCCTTGGCACTATTTCTAAATCCTTTGGCCGTGTCGCCGCCCTAAGCGATGTCAGTGTCGCCTTTCATGCTGGCGAGGTCCATGCAGTGCTGGGCGAAAACGGCGCTGGAAAATCCACTTTGATGAATATTATCAAGGGCGTGTTCAAACCCACACGCGGCCAGATCGAGGTGATGGGCAAGCCAATTGCGGCGATGACGCCCGAGATTTCGGCCAGCCTTGGCATCGCGATTGCCTTTCAGCATCCGGCCGTTTTAAGCGATCTTTCGGTGCTGGAAAACCTGCGCGTGGCTTTGCCTGATGCGCTGTTTGAAGGGACCTCTGCCCAAAGCGTAGGGCGCGCGCTACTTGACGGTGTTGGCCTGCATGTGCCGCTTGAGGCCCGCGCCGATACCCTTAGCGTGGCGCAGTTGGCCTTGTTGGAAATCGCAAAGGCCTTGGCTATCAAGCCGCGTGTGCTGATTTTGGACGAGCCGACGGCCTCTTTGGATCAAGATGCCACCGATATGTTGTTCGCACGCATCCGCGATTTGGTGGCGGCGGGAACGGCTGTGATCTATATCACCCACCGTATGGCCGAAGTGCGCCAGATTGCGCAACGCGTCACGGTTTTGCGTGACGGTCGTAAACGCGGCGAGGCGCTGGTGCGCGATGTCAGCGATCAGGATCTGCTGGGCATGATCGTTGGGCGGGCTTTGGGATCGACCTTTCCGCCCAAGGCCGACGAGACAGGCCGCGAGATTAATCTTTCGGTGCGCCATCTCAGCGGCCCGCAGTTCAAGGATATCAGTTTCGACGTTGCACGCGGCCAAATTCTGGGCGTGGCGGGGGTTGCGGGCAATGGCCAATCTGAACTGATGCGGGCGCTGGCGGGATTGCTGCCTTGGCAGGGCGAGGTCGAGCTGACCGGCAGCGTGCTGACATCGCAAGAGATTTTGCATAAAGCCGCCTTTATGCCGTCGGACCGTCAGGCCGAGGGTCTGGCTTCGGGGCTGACCATCCGCGAGAATGCTTCGCTTGCGGCGCTCAGTGGCTTTGCGCGCTTTGGCTTTGTCAACCGCAAGCGCGAATTGGAAGAGGTTGCGGCAACCTTTCAGGCCCTGGCGGTCAAGGCCCCGGGGATCGAGGCTGCGACAGCCTCACTGTCGGGGGGCAACCAGCAAAAGGTGGTGATGGCGCGGGCGCTGTTGTCGCAGCCCGGATTGATCGTTGCAGACGAGCCTACCCAAGGCGTCGATGTTGGCGCGCGCGCCGAGATTTACCGGATCTTGCGCGATGTCTCGTCCAAAGGCACGCCGGTGATCGTTAATTCATCGGATGCCGCCGAACTTGAAGGGCTGTGTGACAGCGTGATCGTGCTGTCGCGCGGCAAGGTGGTGGCGACTTTGACCGGCGCGGATGTGACGGAAGCCAAAATTGTTGCGGCAGCCGTCTCGGCGGGCAGCCATGCCGAAGTGCGCCAAGATCAGGTCGCAGCCCAGCGCAGCGGCTGGCGACATTTTGTGCAAACCGACAACGCGCCGGTGATCCCGCTGGCGGTGGTGATCGTGCTGCTGGGGCTTTACGGCTTTAGCCAGAATACGCATTTTCTGTCGGCCTATAATGTGGCCAATATGCTGATGCTGGCGACCGCTTTGGGCTTTATCGCGATGGGGCAGAACATTGCTCTGCTGCTGGGCGGGATTGACCTTTCGGTAGGGCCTTTGGCCGGTTTTATGGTGGTTGTGGCGTCTTTCTTTATCAATGATGGCCAGTCGGGGCTGATGATCCTTGCCGGATTTGCCTTGATGTTGGCGGCGGGTGTTGGTGTGGGGCTTATCAATGGCGTGCTGATCCGCTTTGCGAATTTCACCCCGATTGCGGCGACCCTGGCGATGTATATCGGCCTGCAAGGCTGTAGCTTTTTGCTGCGCAATGGGCCGGATGGCTATATCAATAGCGAGGTTGTAGCTTGGATCACTTGGGAATTCGGCGCGATCCCTGTCGCCTTTATTGTGCTGGTGGCGGTGGCGCTGGGCGGGGAATATCTGCTGCGTCAACGCCGTCTGGGCTGGCAGCTGCGGGCGGTTGGATCAAATGAGGAGTCTGCGCGCAGGATTGGAGTTCATATCGACCGAATGTATATTCTGGGCTACCTGGGCAGCGCCCTGTTCACCGCCATGGGGGCAGTGATGTTGATGGCGCAAATCGGCGTTGGCGATCCGCAACAAGGCGTGAACTACACGCTGTCCAGCATCACCGCCGTGGTTTTGGGCGGCACCAGCCTGAAGGGCGGGCGCGGCACCTTTATTGGCACGGTTATGGGGGCGATCTTACTGATGGAGGTGCTGAATGCCGTGGCTTTCCTTGGCCTGTCGCAGACCTGGCAATATGTGTTCCAAGGCGCGCTGATCCTGATTGCAGCGGTGGTCTATTCCACCCTGCGCAACCGGGCCGCGGCAAATCCCTAAGCCAGAGGCCTTGGCGGCAGCAATGGTTTGTCGCGGATTTTTGTCAGATCCGATCCGTGCAAAGTCTGAAAACCCTGCACAGCCTCGCGCAAGCGCTATTCATCCTTATAGGATTTGAGCGCAAGTATCAGCGCCAAGATCAAGATCGGGTGGCTGAAGAAAAACGCTGAAAACATAGGAATATCTCCAACGTTGTAATGGTCATACATAATGAGGAATTGATCAAAGGTGGCGTTGACCGTGTACATCAGCACCACCGAAGTCACAAAGCGAAAGCTGACGCCGAAATAAAACGACAGATTGAACGCTGACATGATCCAGAAAAAGGCAAATGCTCTTCTGCCCAAAAGCTCTACATAATTGTTTTCAAGTATAACTGGATTGATTTCGCCAGTAAAATAATTTGAAATCAAAAAGTAAGTGACAAGAATAAGCAGAGCATAGCTGTTGATCAGGTAAAAGGAAAACCTGAACAGCGCACCCTGACTTGCGGCGCGCCTGATGCTCAGGGTCTCTTTGCCAAACATGTTCAGCAAGGCCTGATATTCTTCGTCATCCAGCTTTCTTTTCATGTTTCAGTAGCCATTCTTTGCTCTGAAGTGAAGTTCAAGGCACATCCAAGCCAAAGCTGTGATTACAAAGGGCCGAAGGGCAAAAACGATTTTCACGATTGTTAAATCAGGGTATTTCACGATGTCATAAAGGATCAGATAGTCGTCGATATACATCGTAACCGCCCAAGCGGTGGTAACTTTCAGGAAAGTCAGGGCAACATCACGTTTCTTCCACAGCAAGATGGGGAAGGTTGTCATGGTTATTAAAATAATTGTCACCCTGATCGAACTGAGCTTGAAGGCAACACCAGTGCCAAAGCTTTCGTTTTCCACAATCGCATCCAGATCTGGAATAAGTATCGAAAGGATTGCAAGAGTTCCAATGACATAGACCAGCAAAAAGCAAAGCCAAAAAACAATCGAGAGTTTTGGTTTGCCTGTCCAAATGCGGTTTATTGCGCTGTTGAGCATATAGTCTTGGCCAATGGATGTGGTTATGAACAACCAGGGGTGTAGTCTAAGGATTGGCCGCGGGCAACAGAGTTTGTCCGCGCTGTGCTATTAGGGTTTTTACGATCAGCCAGGCTGAGGTCTAAGCGATTGGCAACCCTGCTAAGGCTGAAAGACTAAGCGACCAAGTCAGGATCTTTACCTCGCCATAGACCGCGTGGCGCACAAAGGGATCTGCTTTGCTAAAATCGTACAGCTCTTGCAGGTTTTCCACTTCAGCCACAATCAGCGCGCCAAGCGGCAGGCCTGTCTCGGACAAGAACGGACCAGACAGCAAAATGCGCAGCGGTGTGTTGCGCAAATACTGACGATGGGCATCAAAATACAGGGCACGGGCGCTGGCCTGAGACGGATCAGAAAATGCAAGGCGCAGGGCGATCATCGGCTTGGGTCAGCGGGCCAGCACGAAATCGAAATCAACCGCCCAGAACCAATCTGCGGCAAAGCCCATGGCTGTGGATTTGGCGGCATCTTCGACTTTGCGAAAATTGGCCAGCAGGCTTTCTTTGACCCCAAACACCGCATCCGAGGTGATATAGGGACAGTTTGGATCAAAGATATGCGTCGTCAGCGTCTGAAACCCGTCGGCCTGCACGATGAAATGCAGATGTGCGGGGCGATACGGGTGGCGGCCCAAAGCGGCCAAAAGCTTGCCCACGGGGCCATCGTCGGGAATGGGATAGAACTTGGGCTTGACGGCTTTGAACCAGTAATGGCCATCCGCGCCGGTTACAAACACGCCGCGCAGGTTGAAATCGGGCTGAATGCCCTTTTGTTGCACATCGTAAAAGCCTTCGTCATTGGCCTGCCAGACATCCATCCGTACACCGGCAAGCGGGCGGCCTTGGGTGTCGCGCACATAGCCTGACACCACCATGTCTTCGCCCTTGCCATCCAGACAGATATTGGCACCCATCGGCATTTCAGGCGCATCAGCCACATGAAAGGGGCCAAGAACGGTGTTCTCCGAGCCGCCATCGGGCTTGCGGTGGTTGATCGCATCGACCAGCATCGACACACCCATGATATCGGAAAACAAGATCCACTCTTGCCGCCAATCGTTGCAGATCTGCCCCGTGGCAGTCAGGAATTGCAGCGCCTGCATCCATTCGGCTTCGCTGGGCTCGATCTCTTTGACGGCCTCGTGCAGCTTGCGGGTAATCACCTCCATCACCTGCGCAAGACGCGGGTTCGGGCAGGCCGCATTGCGGGCAGTCACCGCCTGCGCAGAGGTTTCTTCGGTGAAATAGCCGCGGTCTTGGGTCATCGCAGGATCCTTAAGGTTGGGCAGGCGCGCCATCCAGCGCACGGGACAGCAAGGCGCGGATTGCGTCTGCCTCGATGGGTTTGGGCGACCAATAGGGCCGCGCGGTGGCAAGCGCTGTGGCGCGATCCAGATCGGCCTCGGTCAGCCCAAGCGCGCGCAGGGCGGTTGGCGCGCCAAGCGATTTGGCCAGAGCCTGCAAGCCCAGCGCCGCCGTTGCAGCGCCCGTCATAGCCGCGATCGGCTGCAACAACTCGGGCACTGCGGCTTCGACATAAGACACCGCATGCGGCAACAAGATCGCATGGGTGTCGGCATGGGGCAGATCAAACCCGCCGCCCAAAGCATGGCAGAGCTTGTGATGGATCGACATGCCAACTTGCCCCAGAACCGTGCCACAGAGCCAAGCGCCATATTGCGCCTCGGCCCAAACAGTCAGGTCGCTGGCATCAGCTTTCAGACGCGGCAGCGCCGAGATCAAAGCGCGGCTGCCCTCTTGAGCCATCAGGCTGGTCATCGGATTGCGGTCTTGGGCGTAAAGCCCTTCGACCGCATGGGCCAGGGCATTCAGCGCACTGCTGACCGCAAGTGCGGGCGGCATGGTTTTCACCAAAGCCAGATCATAAAGGATCACATCGGGGCGCAGCCGCGCCTCGGTCATCGTGGTTTTTTCGCCGTTTTCGGTTTGGCCAAGGATCGGCGTCGCCTCTGATCCGGCAAAGGTGGTGGGAATGGCGATCTGGCGCAGACCACTGCGCAAAGCCAGCGCCTTGGCCAAACCGATGGTAGACCCGCCGCCAATGGCGATCAGCACATCGGCCTGCGCGCTTTCCAAAGCTTGCATCGCCTGCTGGGTCACAGTCACAGGCGTATGCATCACCGCCCCTGCAAAATGCCCCACAGCCCGCGCCCCCAGAGCTGCCACCAGCGCGCGGCCGGTCTGGGCCTGTTCGGCGGTGGTCAGCACCAGCGCGCGGGCAGCCCCCAGCGCGTCAACCTCTGCGGCCACCTGCGCAAAGGCATCCGCGCCAAAGACCACCCGCGCGGGCGATCCTTGGTAGGTAAAGCGGCTTTGAAACACCGAAGTCATGGGTTGTCCTGACGTTAAATGCTGCGACCGTTCAGGTGCGCACGATGATTTTAAGGTGGTTGCCTGCCGGATCAAGCAAGGCCTCAAAGCCTTTGGCCACGACATCGGCGGCATCAATGCGCGCTGTGATCACCTTTTCCACCGGAAAGCTGCCCGAAGCGATCAGACGCGCGATGCGCGGCCACATTTGCACCGGATAACACCATGTCGCCTCGACGGTGATGTCTTTCAGCGCCCATTGCATCGCGTCGATGCTGGCGCGTTTGATGTGCAAGCCCACTTGCACAACCTTGCCCTGCCGCCGCACCGCGTCAACGCAAGCGTTCAGCGAGGCTTCCATGCCAACACATTCAAGCGCCACATCGACGCCCACGCCTTCTTCGGTCAAATCGGCAACGATCTCGAGCAGGTTTTGGGTTTTTGGGTCCACAACAACGGCATAGGGCGCGATCTCGGCGATGATGCGACGGCGATTCGGGTTTGGTTCCGACACGATAATCACCGAAGCGCCGGCGGCCTTTGCCCCCAGCACGGTCAGCGCGCCAATCGGCCCTGCACCCGAAACCAAGACCGTCGATCCGGCCGTCACGCCACCGCGATCAATGCCATACATCGCAACGGCGGCAGGTTCGATCATCGCGGCCTGCTCGTCGGTCAGAGTGTCTGGCACGGGCTGGGCGTTGTAATCCTTGATCACCGCCAATTCCGCCATGCCGCCCCAAGCCCAAGACAGGCCGACGCAGCCCATTTTTGGCGACAGATGGTAAAGACCGCGCTTGCCAAAGTAATCGTCGCGCGGAAACAGCAAAGGCTGCACCGAAATGCGGTCGCCGGGTTTCACATGGGTGACGCCCGAACCCACGGCCTTGACCCGCGCCGAGAACTCATGCCCCAGAATTTGCGGATTGGTGGCACCGGTATAGACATGCGGCGTTGACGGTGTGACGATGGGCCCGGCGATATATTCGTGCAGATCGGTGCCGCAGATGCCGGTCACAAAGGGTTCAACCAGCACATCGTCATGCAGCAACACGCCTGACGGAGCCGGCACATCTTCAACACGAATGTCGCGCGCACCGTGGAAACGAACTGCTCTCATTTTGGGATCCTTTCAGAATGATGTGTCTTGGCCCCGATGTCATGACGCAAGCCGCGTTCAAGTCCAAACGCCGTAAGCCGATGTGTTTAAACGAGTGCTAGCAAACTCGCCGCGCGGCTGGAGGTCTGTTTTGTCCATTCTGGACTATTTTGCGCCAAGATGCGCCCGCAGCTCGTCTAAGGTCGATGAAACGGGCGCAATTGGCGGAGACTGTCCTGTGGAAACACAGAAAATGAAGTCCAGATATGGCTGGATCGGTGTCGGGAAAATGGGAAATCCGATGGCGACACGATTGATGGAGGCCGGCTATGCGGTCACCGTCTGCGACCCCTTGGCGGAAAATCGCGCCAGTCTGGTGGCACGCGGGGCAGGGATCGCGCTAACTGCCGGGGCGCTTGCCGAACAATGCCAAGTGATCTTTGCCACAATCCCGAATGATGATGTGCTGCGCGCTTTGGTGTTTGGCGGTGGCGCGCAGGGATTTTTGCACAGCCTGCGGCCCGGGTCGATCTTTGTCGAGATGAGCACCGTCTCGCCACAACTGTCGCAAGAGGTTGCGGTGGAACTTGCCGCGCGCGGGGTCGGGTATTTGCGCTGTCCGGTCTCGGGCAGCACGGCTTTGGCCCGCAGTGGCAAGCTTACAGTTTTGGCTTCTGGCGATGCGGCATCTTGGGCGAGTATGGGCGAGACGCTTGATCTGCTTTGCTCGCGGAAATTCTTTCTTGGGGCGGGCGAAGAGGCACGCTACATGAAGCTGGTGCTGAACACGCTGGTCGGGGCAACTTCTGCGATCTTGGGAGAGGCGCTGACCTTGGGTGAGGCTGGCGGTTTGCGCGCGGCAGATATGATGCAGGTGATCTCTGAAAGTGCTGTCGCTTCGCCGCTGATCAGCTACAAGAAAGAGATGATCGAGATGATGGACTTCAGCCCAGCCTTTTCGGTTACCCAGATGATGAAAGATTTCACCTTGATCACCGATGCAGGGCGGGCCAAGCAGATCCCGATGTTCGCGGCCAATATGATCTTGCAGCAATATATATCGGCTGCCAATGCGGGCTATGCGCAGCAGGATTTTTTTGCGCTGTTCGACTGGATGCGCACCGCTGGCGTCGAGGGTGATCTGGCCTGAAAGGACCAGACAGGGGTATGACAAGGGGCAATACCACGCTTTCAGATCACGAATTGTCGCGGATCATCGACTTTCTGCGCGGCATCCGCGCACCGTTTGATCAGGATTTGCAGGGCGCAAAGCCGGACCCTTATTGGAATATCGTGCTGGAATTGGTCGATAGCCATTTGCAGCAAAAACCTCTTGATATCAGCAGCTTGATTGATCTTTCTCAGGCCAGCTACGGCACCGGAAACCGCATGATCGTCAAGATGATCGATGACGGTCTGATCGTGAAAGTGCCGCGCGGACCCAAACATAAAACCGGATTTCTGGCCCCCTCGGTGCAGTTGATCGAAAGTTTTATCGCCTATGCCAGCCGGATCAAGGCGCATCTGGCCAAGACCTTTGGCCTGCGTTCTGGGGCTGAAACCGATGAGTATTACTTTGGCGGCTCTTACTTTGCTGCCCATATCATCGCGCCGGTTCAGGGCGGCGATATCAGCTCTTCGACGCTGCGCAATTTGCATTTCTTGCTGCATGACGACAATTACTTTGGCTCGATGCGCAATATGTGGTCGGATTTTCGCAACGATATTGGCCGCAAAAGCAGCTTTGATCTGCGCCCGCTGCCAGCACTTTATGAACAGGCCAAGCTGGCGCTGACCGACCCTTCGACCGCCTATGATGTGGTGGCGCTGAATATGCCTTGGCTGGGGCGGTTTGCCGATGAGGATCTTTTGGCCAGCTTGGACGAGATTTTGCCAAGTGCTGCGATCAACCCGCTGGATTTCCACCCTTCGGTTTGGAGCACGGGGCGCTGGAAGGGCAAGCAATATGGCATTCCAATCTATTGCACGATTGAAATTCTAGCTGCGCGCAAGGATCTGTTTGAACAGGCCGCATTGGCTTTCCCGCATAGCTTTGATGATACCATCGCCGCCGCGCGGCATTTGCATCGCCCCGAAAAAGACCAATACGGCATCTCGTGGAATGGTGCGCGCGGCATGCCGATTGCGCATAGTTTCATGTTTTTTCTGGCCTCTTCGCAGGGCTCGATTATTGAGATTCCGCGCAAGACCGAGAATTGGCAAGATGGCTTTGATCCCGATAACCTGCGGCTGAAGATCAACAGCGAAGAGGGATTGGCCGCGCTTGATTATATGCGTCAGCTGCGGGAAGTCTCGCCCCCTGGGGTCGAGAGGTTTGACGGCGAGGCCAATCTGGATTGCTTTATGGCGGGCCATGCCGCGATGAGCTATGCTTGGACCATGCGCGCGGCCAAGTTGGAACACGAGCTTGCCTCGAAGGTCAAACGTCGCGTCGCCTATCTGCCGCCGCCGGTGTTGAAGGGGCGGCAAGTGACGGCGCCGGTTGGTGGGTTTTTGTTGACCATCCCGTCTTATGTCACCGCAGAGCGCAAGCGCGAGATCTTGAACGCCATTGCCTGGATGGCCTCGCCTGAGGCGATGAAGGCCCATGTCCGCAACGGCTTTCCGGTCGCGCCGCGCTTTTCGGTTTGCGCCGATCCCGAAGCTATGGCCTCGTCGCCCATCGTCAGTTTCGTTGACCGCATGGCGCGGCGCAATGAATTGAACACCTGGTCGCGCCCGCCGGTGCGCGCCTATGTCGATATTGAACGGATTTTGGGCGAAGAAATCTTTGCTGCGGTGTTTGAAGGCAAAGCGCCCAAGCAGGCCTTGGCAAATGCCGAAAATGCCGCCTATCAATACATCAAGGCCGATTTGCCTAAGCTTTAAGTCTCGCCTTAGCGCAGCACGCGCTGCATATCGGCCTGAACCTGTAACATCAGCGGCAAATGCTGTGCTGTGGCGGTGGCTTGCACCTCGGGCAGGGCGGCAAAGCCAAAGTTTAGCGCGGCCACAACGCCTCCGCGTGCATTGATCAGCGGCACCGCAATCGAGCATAGCCCAAGTTCCACCTCTTGGTCGATCACGGCGTAGCCTTGACGGCGCACCCGTGCCAGTTCGGCCATAATCGCCGGCACCTCTGTCAGTGTCAGAGGCGTGCGCGCTGGGCGCGGTGCGGCTGTCAAAATCGCTTCGGCCGCGGCCTCGGGCAGGGCCGCCAGCATGACCCGCCCCATCGAAGTGCAAAAGGCCGGCAGCCGCGACCCTGGCATCAGCGCAATCGACATCACCTTTTTCTGCGCCGCACGCGCGATATAGACGATTTCGCCCCCGTCGAGGATCGAGACCGAAGAGCTTTCGCCAAGCGCGTCAGAAATGCGGTCCAGCGCCGGTTGCACCAATTGCGGCAGCGGCATGGTGGCAAGGCAGGCGGTGCCAAGCCGCAGCACCCGCGGCGTCAGGGTAAAGAACTTGCCATCATAATCGGCATAGCCCTGCTTGGCCAAGGTCAGCAGGCAGCGCCGCGCCGTCGCGCGATCCAGACCGCTTGCGGCCGCGACCTCGGCAATGCTTTGGCGCGGCTGCTCGACCGAAAAGGTTTCGATCACTGCCAAGCCCTTGGCCAGCCCGCCCATGATGTCGCGCTCTGAAATGGTCATGGCAATCCGTGCGATATGTCAACATATATTGTATATCGCTCATAACGCATGGACGCAAGCGCGTGGCTCGCCTATCCCTACCAGCAGATACGGAGGGCAAGATGAACAAAACGATTCCCGATTTGGCGACGGCAGTTTCGGCAATAGGCGACGCGGCGGTGGTGATGATCGGCGGCTTTGGCGGCTCTGGCGCACCGATCGAGCTGATCCACGCCCTGATCGACCGCTTTCGCGCAACGGGGCATCCCAAGGGTCTGACGGTGGTGAACAACAATGCAGGCAACGGCCATATCGGTCTTGCGGCCTTGATCGAAGCGGGGATGGTGAAAAAGCTGATCTGCTCGTTCCCGCGCTCGGCCGATCCGGTGGTGTTCACCCAAGCCTATCTTGCCGGCGAAATCGAGCTGGAGCTGGTGCCGCAGGGCACCTTGGCCGAGCGTATTCGTGCAGGCGGTGCGGGCATTCCTGCGTTTTATACCCCCTCCAGCTTTGGCACCGATCTTGCGGTGGGCAAGCCTGTCGAAGTGTTCGAGGGCCGGTCCTATGTGCAAGAGCGCTGGCTGAAGGCCGACTTTGCCCTGATCAAGGCAGACCTGGGCGATACCATGGGCAATCTGACCTATCGCGCGGCGGGGCGTAACTTTAACCCGCTGATGTGCATGGCGGCCAAGGTGGCCATCGTGCAGGTCAGCCGCATCGTGGCAGCGGGGCAGATTGACCCCGAAGCCGTGATCACGCCGGGCATCTTTGTGCAGGGCCTCGTCGAAGTCAGGGAACCGCAGCAAGAAGAACTTTTGAACCGTTCGGGGGCGGTCTACGCATGAGCGATAAACTTTCCAACGCCCAGATTGCCTGGCGCGCAGCCCAAGACATCGAAGACGGCGCTTATGTCAATCTTGGCATCGGCTTTCCCGAAATGGTGGCGAAATTCCAGCCTCCTGGCCGCGAGGCGATTTTTCACACCGAAAACGGCATCCTGAACTTTGGCGAGGCTCCTGCCGCAGGGCAAGAAGATTGGGATCTGATCAACGCCGGCAAAAAGGCGGTGACGCTAAAGCCGGGGGCTGCGTTCTTTCATCATGCCGATAGCTTTGCCATGGTGCGTGGCGGGCATCTGGATGTGGCGATCCTTGGTGCCTATCAGGTGGCGGAAAATGGCGATCTGGCCAATTGGTCCACAGGCCCCAAGGGCGTGCCTGCGGTGGGCGGTGCGATGGATCTGGTGCATGGCGCCAAGCGGGTGGCGGTGATCACCGAACATGTGACCAAAGACGGCAAGCCCAAGCTGCTTGACCGCTGCACCTTGCCTTTGACTGGGGTGGCTTGTGTCACCCGCGTCTATACGAGTCTTGCGGTGATTGATATCGACGCGGGCCGCTTTGTGCTGCGCGAAAAGCTGGCCGCGATCTCGTTCGAGGCGTTGCAAGCGCTGACAGGGGCCAAGCTGCATCTGCAAGGCGCTGTCACTGATCTTATTGTCCCCGAGGTATGACATGACCGAAGCCTATATCTGCGACTATATCCGCACTCCGATTGGGCGCTTTGGCGGGGCGCTGGCCTCGGTGCGCGCCGATGATCTGGGGGCTGTGCCGCTGCGGGCGCTGATGGCGCGCAATCTGGGCGTGGATTGGCAGGCGGTGGATGATGTGATCTTTGGCTGCGCCAATCAGGCGGGGGAAGACAACCGCAACGTCGCGCGGATGTCGGCGCTTTTGGCTGGATTGCCCAAGGAAGTCAGCGGCACCACGGTCAATCGGCTCTGCGGATCTGGCATGGATGCGGTGATCATGGCCGCGCGCGCGATCAAATCGGGCGAGGCGCATCTGATGATTGCAGGTGGCGTTGAAAGCATGAGCCGCGCGCCTTTCGTGATGCCAAAGGCCGAAACTGCCTTTAGCCGCAGCGCCGAGATTTATGACACCACCATCGGCTGGCGCTTTGTGAACCCTGTGATGCAGGCACAATACGGCGTCGAGTCGATGCCCGAGACGGGTGAGAATGTCGCCGAAGATTTCGCCATCAGCCGCGCGGATCAAGACGCCTTTGCGCTGCGCAGCCAGGCCAAGGCAGCCGCCGCGCAAGCCAATGGCCGGCTGGCGCGGGAAATCGTTCCGGTCAGCATCCCGCAGCGCAAAGGCGATGCGCTGATCGTGACGCAAGACGAACACCCCCGCGCCACCACGATCGAGGCTTTGGCCAAGCTTGGCACACCGTTTCGCAAGGGTGGCTCGGTCACGGCGGGCAATGCCTCTGGCGTCAATGATGGGGCGGCCGCGCTGATTGTGGCCAGTGCCGAGGCTGTGCGCAAATACGGGCTGACCCCGATTGCGCGGGTGCTGGGTGGGGCTGCGGCAGGGGTTGCCCCGCGCATCATGGGCTTTGGTCCGGCCCCTGCAAGCCAAAAGCTGATGGCGCGTCTTGGGCTTGTGCAAAGCGATTTTGATGTGATCGAATTGAACGAAGCCTTTGCCAGCCAAGGTCTTGCCACCCTGCGCGCCCTTGGCATTGCCGATGATGACCCAAGGGTGAACCCAAATGGCGGCGCGATTGCGCTGGGCCATCCGCTCGGCATGTCCGGCGCAAGGATCACCGGATCGGCCGCCCTTGAACTGGCTGCCACTTCGGGGCGCCGATCGCTTTCGACCATGTGCATCGGTGTGGGGCAGGGCATCGCCATCGCCCTCGAACGGGTCTGAAGTTCTGGCGCTTCGCTGGCGCAGCGGGGGCTAAGGGCGTGGCGTGGGGTGCCAACTTCAACTCACCTCTCGCAACTGACCATGGCAGCGAAACTAACGTCAATCAGCCAGCGGCAAACCCAGCGCG
>NZ_DAIPZF010000048.1:0-20728 GCF_036782355.1 Cypionkella sp. | reverse complement strand
AGCGGTGAATTTCGGTCGAAACATTGTGATGCGGGATCGGGTGGCGCAGGGCAAAGACCACGGCCTTTTGCCCGTAGCGCGTTGTTTTCACGGAAATTCCCAAAGCCTCGCGCATGGGCGAGCCACGCCCATCTGCGGCAATCAACAGTTTGGCCGCAATTTTTTGCCCATCCGACAGGGTCACCAGCGCCTCTGCCTCGCGGGTGAGCAGGCGGGTGGTGGCAAGACCGGGCAGAAACCGCACATTTGGCAGCTCGGCCAGCCGCGCCACCATTTCGCGCCGCAAAAGCCAGTTCGGCAGGTTCCAGCCAAAGGGCAGATCGGAAATTTCGCTGGCGTCAAAATCTTTGATCACCCGCGGCACCGGATCGACACCGCCCGCGTCGATGATCCGCATGATTTGCAGCGGGGCGGCATAGGGCAAAAGCCGCGACCACAGGCCAGCCTCTTGCAGCACCTTGACCGAGGGTTGCAAAAACGCGGTGGTGCGCAGATCGGCGCCCTCTGCCTCGGCCGAGGTGACGGGGGGGCTGGGATCAACGCAGATCACCTCAAAGCCCGCCGATCCAAAGGCCGCAGCAGCCGTCAGGCCCGCCACGCCGCCGCCAGAAATCAAAATCTCGGTGCTGATGCGCATGGCTTTTCCCCTTTTGCCTAATTTAGCGCGGCAGTGGCGGAAAGCGAAGCGACAAAGCGTCTCGGGTCAGGGCCAGGTGATCGCAATGAAAAACACAAACATCAGCGGCACCAGCGCAAGATAGGTCATCACCAGCGCGGCAAGGCCAAAGGTTTTGATCGCCAGCACCAAGGCGGTCACAACAATCGCCAGCAGATAATAGAGGATGGTGACATCCTGTCCAATCGCCCGCGACAAGCTGCCCAACACCGGGGTGCGGGACAAAATACGGTCAAAACGGGTGGCGCCTGCATCTGCAATCATGCTCATGGGTCTCTCCTCGAAAGCTACGGCAGAGATACAGCTTTGGGCGCTGATTTCGACGCGGTCAGGTGTCGCAGCTTAGGTCAATTTAGCTAAAAACAGGGCTAAATCGGAGGTATGGTGGTCAATATGTCGCGCCTTCAGCGGTTTGGGGGCGACATGAACCGTGCGCATGCCAAGCGCATGCGGCACTGCAAGATTGCGCGGATCGTCTTCAAACATCGTGGCGGTGCTTGGGTCCAAACCGTCTTGCGCAAAGATGCGGGCAAAGGCTGCGGCCTCGGGTTTGGGCAGAAAATCGGCATCCTCGACGCCGTAAACCGCGTCAAACAGCCCGTCGAGCCCCCGCGCTTCAAGCACGCGGTGGGCATAGGGCACGCAGGCGTTGGTATAGACAATCTTGCGGCCGGGCAGGGCGCGGATCTGGGCGGCAAGGCTGGCATCGCGCGGAAGCAGCGAAAAATCAATGTCATGCACATCGCGCAGATAGGGCGCGGGATCGACGTTATGTTCGCGCATCAGCCCGGCCAGCGTGGTGCCGTAGCTGTCCCAATAGTGCTGGCGCAGCCGATCAGCTTCGGTCTTGCCGACGCCAAGTGCTTGCATCACCCAGGCGGTCATTCGCACCTCGATCTGGTCGAAAAGCCGAAATTCCGGCGGATAAAGCGTGTTATCCAGATCAAAGACCCAAGCCGTAACATGTGAGAAGTGCTGTTTTATCATGGCGCTGTGGTAGCGCGAAGTCGCGCGCGCGGCAATCCGCTTGATCCTGCGCGCGGGCTGGGTACTGTGCGACATATCAAGGAGAACTTCGCCGTGCAGAAAGACGCCTATACGCTGATCCTGGAATCCATCGAAGCTGGCACCTATAAGCCAGGCGACCGGCTGGTTGAAAGTGAATTGGCCGATGCCATGGGGGTGTCGCGCACGCCGGTGCGCGAGGCACTGCAACGGCTGGAAACCCAAGGCATGTTGACCCGCGATGGCCGCAGTTTGATCGTGGCCTCGCTTGATCATAACCAATTGGCCGATCTTTACGCGGTGCGCACCGAACTCGAGGGGCTGGCCGCACGGTTGGCGGCACGCCACGCCTCGGATGAAGAAATTCGGGTGTTGCGCGGCATGGTTGAGGATGACCGCAGCCTGCTTGGCGGCGATCCGCGTGCGCTCAGTCGCGCCAACAAACGCTTTCACCGCTTGATTCACTTGGCCAGCCATAACCGGTTTTTGGTGCAGCAACTGGATCTGGTGCATCGCTCGATGGCGCTGATGGCCACGACAACCTTTGCGGCGGCAGGGCGCGATGGGGTGGCGCTGGATGAGCATGACCAAATCGTGCGTGCCATCGAGGCGCATGATGGCGAGGCCGCCTATCAGGCGCTGAAATCACATATCTCGAAAGCCTTCGAGACCCGGCTTCGGGTCGATGCGGGTGAATTGCAGACACGCTAAACGTCATAAAGCCCGTGTCGGGTTTTCTCCCAGTAAAACGGCTTGTTCAACAGCTCCCATAAGGCGCGATAGGCCGCCAGCGTGGCCAGCGGTTGATAGGCAATCAGGGTCAGCGCCCACAACGGACTGAGCCGATGGCGGGTTTTACGCATTGCCTTGATATCAAAATAGATAAAAATAAGCGCGCTAGAGATCATCAGCCCTGTCGCCACAAACCGCAGCAGCGGCGGCAGATCGGTAGCCAGCGGATGCTGTAAGCCAAGCGCAAAGCCCCAGAAGCTCCAGATCAGCGGAGCCAACAGGCATTGCAGGATATTGGCCAGAAATTGCGCCTGAAAGCCGATAAACCGCTTTGCCCCAAGCTGGCGCCACAGCAGAGCCGGATCGCGCATATGGGTGATATAGGTCATCATATAGCCCTTGATCCAGCGCGAGCGTTGCTTGATCCAGGCATAGCCATGGCAGTTTGCCTCCTCATAGGTGGTGGTGTCGATCAGCTCGGTCCGGTAGCCGTGTCGGTAAAGCCTTAGGCCCAGATCAGCGTCCTCGGTGACATTTTGCGCATCCCATCCGCCCAAAGCCTCGAGTGCAGCGCGGCGAAAGAACAGCGTGGTGCCACCCAGCGGAACCAACAACTTGTTTTTAAATGTTTTTAGCTGTCCACCCGTGATAGCATCCACCTTTGTAGCAAGGCTCAAGCTGTCCTGAGCCGTCTTGTGTCGTCCGAGGGTATCCACTAAACAAGGGTGGATATTTAGGGGGATCCAAAATGCGGGCAACAAACAGGCTGACGGCTGGGTTTCTCAGGTCGCCCCCGGTGGGCAAGCATTGCGATGGGCGCGGGCTGTGGCTGGTGGTGCGTGAGGATGGTGGCGCGCAATGGGTGCTGCGTGTAACCGTTCACGGGCGGCGGCGGGAAATGGGCTTGGGGGGCTTCCCAGCGCTCGGGCTGGCCGAAGCCCGTAAGGTGGCCCAGCGCTGGCGTGACGTGGCGGCGGCTGGCCGTGACCCGATAAAGGAACGCGAAGCCGAAGCGCGTGCAGCGCGGCGCGAGGATATATCGCTGGCCGTTCTCACGGCTGACGCTTTCGAGGCCCGCAAGGCTGAACTGAAAGGTGACGGCACGGCGGGGCGGTGGCTTTCGCCCCTTAACATTCACGTTCTGCCCAAGCTGGGCCGCGTGCCGGTGACCGATCTTGACCAGCGTGACATTCGTGATTGTCTCGCGCCGATTTGGCATGACAAGGCCGACACGGCACGCAAGGCGCTCAACCGGCTTTCCATCATTCTGCGCCATGCGGCGGCGCTGGGCCTCGACGTTGATTTACAGGCAACCGAAAAGGCCAAGGCGCTTTTAGGTAAGTCGCGGCATGTGCCGAAGAACATTCCAGCAATGGCTTGGGCCGATGTGCCAGACTTCTATGCTAGTCTCGAAGAGCCGACGCTGACGCATCTTGGCATGCGCTTGCTTATTTTGAACCCCGGCGCTCGCTCGAAGCCCTTGCGCCATATCCGGCTCGACCAGATCGACGGTGACGTTTGGACTGTGCCCGGCGAAGATATGAAGGGCCGAAAAGGTAAGACGCCAGATTATCGCGTGCCGCTGTCGCGTGAGGCCATGCGCGTTATTGATCTGGCGCGCCCACACGCCCGAGACGGTTTCCTTTTTCCGAGCGTTAGCAAGGGCGTGATATCCGATGTGACGCTTTCCCGGTATATGGCTCGACGCGGCTTAACGGCCCGTCCGCATGGATTCAGGGCGAGCCTGCGCACATGGCTATCCGAGGTGACGCCGGACGCTCCGCATGAAGTCGCCGAGTCAATGATTGCACATGTGACCGATGGCAGTCAGGTGCGCGCCTATAGGCGCACGGATTTTCTGGAACAACGGCGCGTTCTGGCCGAACGCTGGGCTGACCATGTGACCGGCGGCTCTGGCAAGGTGGTGAAGCTGGCGGGGGCGGGATGATGGCTCGGGGCAAAACCGACAAAACCGCCGAAAGACCCGCCGCTATTCTCGCTAATCCTGCTAATCGAGGTGGATAATGGCTGCGAAAGGAAGGGCCAATGCTGGGCAAAGACGCAAGCCGCGCGGGCCTACTGTCGACCCGAAAGCGCTAAGGCAATTGAAAGAAGATATAGTTGATCGTGAACTTTTGCAGCTTGCGTTTCGATTGGAGATATTTGAGGCCCTGCGCAAGAATCGCGAGTTAAACACGCCCTTCATTGCGCTGGAGGCGCTAGGCGCTTTTGCGGGGGCGAAAGCTGCTGGCCGCACTGAAAAAGACTTGCAAAGCTGCTGGCCGGAAGAGTGGGGCACCGAAACCATCACTGTGCCTTTGTCTCTTCTTCTGGCGCTTCGCGACGGATGGAGCGACTACAAGTTTGCGCCCCCCGGGAAGAGCCTGGGCGAAGCTTTGAAAATCGAAGGTGGAGGGCAAGGCCGCCCGCCAATGAGAGAACGGCTTAAAACAATCGACCGAGATAGGGCATTGGCGAACGCTGTGGAGAGCAGATATTTTCAGATTGAAGGTGCGCCAGACTCAATGTCGCTAGAGGATGTGTTTTCTGAGGTGGCTGAAGCGCACGGTCTTAGCGTCGAAACGGTCAAGAAAGCTCATAGCTTACATAAACACGCCATCCGCCAAAAGCTTGATTATTTTGGGATTTTAAAGGGGGTAAAAACTTCGCGAAGCTAAGCCGCTCATTAGAGAGGGCATGACAAGCCAAATTTGGACCACCTGAAACAAGGACGGTGCAAAATGCAAACCTATCTGACCTTAACCGAACTGCGCGCCAAGCTGGGCAATCGCTCACGCTCTGCAATCTATCTCGACGTTAAAGCGGGCCGACTGCCCCAGCCGATAAAGCTGGGTGGTCGCGTCTATTGGCCCGAGGGCGACGTTGACACGCATCTGCGCGCAATCACTGAAAAGGCCGCTTGAGATGGAAGGCGGGCAAAAAGAAAACCCCGGCGCGCGGGCAACGCAACCGGGGCAGGGTGGCCGCTATGTGACTGCGGCGGGCTCCCGGAAAATAGCACGGCGCAAGGCCAAGGGCCAGCGCGGCGCGGCCTATCGCGTCACCCCCGATCTGGGCGACGACCCGTTTGATATTGACGTTGCGGGCCGCAATGCCTGGGCGCTCAACGGGCTGATCGGGGCCGCTGGCATCACCCCGATGCAAGAGCCAACTGGGCCGAGGTGGAGCGCCCACGTTTTCGCCCTTCGCGCCATGGGTGTGCCGATCGACACAATCACCGAACACCATGAAGGGCCGTTCCCCGGCTGGCATGGGCGCTATGTGCTGCGCGCTCGGGTGGTGAAAGGGGGTGCGGCATGAGCGATGCACGCACCAGCACCGAACACATGGGCGGGCGCTGGCATGGCCGCTATGGCACCGCGCCTTGCCCTGTCTGTCAGCCCGAGGGCCGTAAAGGGCAAGGCGCTCTAACCCTGGGCGATGGTCGGGGCGGGCTTCTGGCGCATTGCAAGAAATCGCATTGCGACTTTCGCGCCATTCTGGAGGCGGCGGGTATCATGCCTGGCGAGTATCGCGCGCCCGATCCGTCGGTGATTGCCCAGCGCGAGGTGGAGCGGCGGGCTAAGGCCGAGAAGCGGGCACAACAAGCTTTCGGTATCTGGTGGGGAGCCCAGCCCATCGAGGGCACGGCGGCGGAAACCTACCTGCGCGGGCGGGGCATCACCTGCCCCTTGCCCGATACCCTGAGGTTCCTTCCCGAATGCTGGCACGGGGCAACGGCGCGGCGGCACTCGGCTATGGTGGCGCGGATCGACGGGGCCGAGGGCTTTGCGGTGCATCGCACCTACCTGCGCCCCGATGGTAAGGGCAAGGCTGACCTTGAACCCGCAAAGGCCATGCTCGGGGCCGTCACTGGCGGCGCTGTGCGCCTCTCTGAAGGGCCTGGGTCGCTTGTGGTGTCGGAGGGGCTAGAGACGGCGCTTAGCCTTGCAAGCGGGCTTCTGCGCGCCCCTGTGACCACATGGGCGGCGCTGAGCGCCTCGGGCATGGCCGGGCTGCGCCTGCCCCGTGATCTGGGGCGGCTGACCATCGCCCCCGATGGCGATGCACCGGGCCGCAAGGCGGCGCATGACCTTGCCGAAAGGGCGCACGCGCTGGGCTGGCAGGTTTCCATGCTCGACCCTGGCGATGGGCTTGATTGGAACGACCGTTTGCGGGGGTGGGCAGCATGAACGCGCCTAAACCCATTCCCTTCACGCCCGAAGGCCCGCAACCCCTTCTGCGCGAGATTGTCCCCAGCGGTGCATATCCCGTGGTCGCGCTCGGGCCTCTGCGCGCGGCTGTGGAGTCGGTGCAAGGCATGACGCAAGCCCCGGTGGCCATTCCGGCGGCATCGGCGCTGGCGGTGGCATCGCTGGCGGTGCAGGGCTTTGCCAATGTCGAAACCTTGGGCGGGCCGCGCCCAGTATCGCTTTACGCTCTCACCATCGCCCGATCTGGCGAGCGCAAGAGCGCCTGCGATGCACCCCTTATGGCGGCGCTGCGCGACCATGAGCGCGAGCAATCAAGAGCCCAGCGCGAAGCGCTGCAAAGCTGGGAAAACGCGCACGCGCTCTGGACGGCGGAGCGCAAGCGCATCCTGAGCGGTGGCAAGGGCAAAGGCAAAGATAAGCAGGCGGCCACCCAAGCCGATCTGGCCGCGCTTGGGCCTGAGCCGCAAAGGCCACCATTGGCGGATCGAACCGTGACCGAACCGACCTTTGAGGGGCTGACCCGGCTGTTCGTGGAGGGGCAACCGTCCCTTGCTTTGTTCTCCGATGAAGGCGGGCAATTCCTTGGCGGGCACGCGATGAGTAGCGACAACCGGCAAAAGACGCTGGCCGCGTTCAACGACCTTTGGCAAGGCAACCCGATCCGGCGCACCCGCTCTGGCGATGGGCACGGCACGCTTTATTGCAAGCGGCTGGCCATTCACTTGATGGTGCAGCCGGGTGTGGCGCGCGCCTTCATGGCTGACCCGCTGGCTGCTGATACGGGCTTTCTGCCCCGTTTCCTGATCTGTGAGCCCCCAAGCACAATCGGCACGCGGATGCAGGCGAGCGCCCGGCGCGATGACATGGCGCTGGCGGGCTTTTCGGGGCGGCTGCGCGCCATTCTCGAAACGCCCATGCCGATGGAGCCGGAAACCCGCGAACTTGAGCCGCGCACCCTGCAACTAAGCCCCGATGCACGGGTGCTTCTGGTGCAATTCTCGGATGCAACCGAGGCGGCACAAGCCCCTAGCGGCGACCTGGCGCATACCACCGGCGCGGCAAGCAAGGCGGCGGAGCAAGCCGCTCGCATTGCGGGTGTGCTGACGCTCTGGGCCGATCTGGAGGCCGCGACGGTGGCAGAAGCCGAGATGATGGACGCAATCGAACTGGCGCACTTCTATCTGAACGAGGCATCGCGGCTGGCTAGCGCGGCGGTGGTTTCGGCGGAGATAGACCGGGCCGAGAACTTGCGGCGGTGGCTTCTGGAAAGCTGGCCGCACCCCGATGTGGTGGCATCGGAGGTGGTACAGCGCGGGCCGAACGCGCTACGCGAAAGGCCGAGGGCAAAGGCGGCGCTGGCCGTCCTGGAGGCGCACGGGTGGCTTGTGCCGCTTGAGCCCGGGACGGCGGTGCGCGGCAAGGCCCGCAAAGAAGCCTGGTACATCGTGAAGGCGGCGGGCGATGTGGTTTGATGTTCAAGCCGCACGGGCCGCTCTGGAGGGGGGCAGGTTGCCCCCTTCACCCCCGCCTGAGCCGATTAGCAAAATAGCGGAAATAGCAGCCGACCTGGCTGAGATTGAAAAAACCGCACCCATGCCCGAGGCAATCGAAGCGGTATGGCAAGCCGCGCTGGCGGCTGTAGCGAAGGTGCGGGCTGAGCGCGAAGCCTGGTATCGCCTTAACCTTCACGGGCAAGGACCCTCTGATGATGACGCGGCTTATCTCGCCCATATCAAAGCGCATGGGGCCGCCACCTATGGCGTGACGGCACGGGCGCTGGGCTGGGGTGCAACGCGGGCCTGGCAGACTGAGGCCTGGCTGCGCGAGGCCGGGCTTCTGGTGTATGATGACGGCGGTAAGGCGAGGGCGCATGACTGGCTCTGAACTAAAGATGCTGCGATTGGCGCGCGGCCTGTCACGCGCCGCTCTGGCCGCTGAGGCGGGGATGCACCCGGATTCCGTGAAATATTGGGAGACGAAGGCGCAAGTTAACCTTCGCGGCTGTGCACCCGCGCGGATTGTGAAAGCGCTGGGCTGGGAGGCCCCTCGGCTCGTTGAGGTGGGGAATTTTCCGACTAAATTGCGCGCGCGTCATGGGCTCTTAGCATTTACGAAGGGCACTTCGGGCAAATGCGGCGCGAGAACCCGTAAGGGCACGCCATGCCGGTGCAAGCCGATTCCTGGCAAGAAGCGCTGCAAGCTTCATGGCGGGCTCTCGACCGGCCCTAAGACGCCCGAAGGCCGCGAACGCATAGCAGAGGCACAACTCAGGCGCTGGGCGGCTTGGCGAGCGGCGTTTGGCGGCGTCAGGGTATAAGCTATCAAGTTCCCGCTCTGGTTCCTTGAAAGATTAGATAAAAAAGGTGGGCTCAACAGATATAGCGATTTGTGGTGTTGCTCCAAAGCTTTACTCCCAAATCGTCAATGGAAACATTGAACTAGACCTTTCCAACCAAAACTTCGCGACAGAACCGGATGATTAACCGTTAATTTGCGATAGTCGATCTGCGGCCCCGCGCAGTGCTGAAATGACATCCTCTCGAGAGGCCTGTCGCGAGCTATCGATCCGTGGCAACATCGGCACAGTCAACGCAGCTATTGCATATCCATTTATATCAAGTACCGGGAATGAAATCGCATAGAGGCCTTCATATTGGCGACTTTGAAGCGCGGCATATCCTTTTACCGCGACTTCATGCACATCCTTTCTGAACGATTTGATCTCGGAATCCGCAAGCCCTTTTAGGGATTCACGCAACCGCAAATCCGCCGTGTCGCTGTCCTGAAAGGCTATCAAAACTCGACCAGAAGCTGATGGTGCCACAGCAATCTCAGAGCCCGTGCGCACCGAAAAGCCAAGCCCGCCAGGTGCGTCAACCGACGCCAGTACCGTTTGAGATCCAGCGTTATAGACACGCAGATCACAACCAAAATCTATCTCTCGAGAGATTTCCTCCATGATTGGCAGGGCCGCTGACAATAAACGGCGTACCGGAGGATGGACTTGTGACAATTTGTAAAGCTTGGTTGTAGGGCCGAATTTATCGGCATAATTTGCGATGTAGTTCCGTCGAACCAGTATGTTCAGCATACGGTACAACTCGCTCACGCTGCGATTGAGACGAGCGGAAATTTCTTTTTGGGTCAGCGCAGATTCGCTTTGGTGCAGCAGTTCGAGAATATCCAGCCCTTTTTCAAGGGCCGGCGCGGAATAATGGGGGGCATCCTTGACCGGCACCTCGTTCTTATTGGCTGCGCCCATATTTTGCTTTCCTTCTTTTGGCTCAAGTTGCAACTCGCGCCGCTTCAATTACCGTCCGGTATAGCCAGTCCGAGCGACGGCATCCCGATACCTCCTCCTAGGTTACCGCCTATTGTCAGACCCTCCAATGCTTTCATTGCATCTTGTTCGCTCATCACCGGTTCATGGTGCATGGATCCGATGAAGATATCAGGCATCGCAACTACCGATACGACCAAGACTAATTGGATAAAGACGAACGGTATACCACCCAAGTAAATATGTTTGGTCGATATCCCCTCGATCATCTTGTCGCTCATCTCATCTTTGTATGCCGAACTTGGTGCCACTGATCTCAAGAAGAATAGCGAGAACCCCAACGGGGGGGTCAGGAACGAAGTCTGAAGTGTGATAGCAATGACGAGGCCCAGCCAAAGTGGGTCAATCCCAAGCGTCTTCGCAGGTACAAGCAGCAGCGGTATCGCAATGAAAGCAATTTCAAAAAAGTCAAGAAACATGCCCAGGAAGAAGATGATCGCCACGGTGAAGACCATGAAGCCGGTCTGGCCGCCAGGGATCGAGACCAGAAGATGTTCAACCCAGAGATGGCCATTGATGCCAAAAAACGTAAGCGCAAAGACCCGCGCGCCAATCAGAATGAAAAGGATGAAGGCACAGAGCTTTGCAGTCGCAAAGGTGGCCTGCGTCAACAGAACCAAGCTGAACCGTTCGGGCCGCTTCTCGGTGAAACGCTTAACGATGGCTAGAAAAATGGACCCGACGGCTCCCATGGCTCCCGCCTCGACCGGGGTGGCCAAACCGATAAAGATCGTCCCGAGAACAAGAAAGATCAGAAGCACGGGCGGCACCAGAACAAAGGCCACTTTTTCGGCCATCTGCGAAATCAGCCGCGGTCTCGAACCCCGTACCGAAGCACCGTGCAGCGCGATATAGCCAAAAACCGAAGCCGCAACCAATGCAAGCTGAGTAAGAAACGCGTTCTCTAGCTGGAACCATGCGAGCAAGACACAGGCAACAGCAATGACGCTGCCTACGACTAGTGCCGCAGACCCCAGCAGTCTCGCAAAAAGTGTAATCGCCAACGCGACCACTGACAGACAGCAAAAGGTGAGGACCACTACGTCAATTGACTTATCGATTCCTGCGGCTCGCACGGTGAGCCAACCCAACAGACCTGATGCAGCAAACAGGACGAGGACTTGCCAGATGCCTCGACGCCCGTCCGGTTCAAAATACAACAAAGCCTCAGGTGGCAGCGCCGGTACGTAAGATGGGCGCAGCTTGCTCACGATCAGGATGAAAATAACAAAGCTTAAAGTGAGCAGAAACGACGGCAGAAAGGCGACCGCATACATATCGCCAACCGATGTTTTCATCTGGTCCGCAAGAACGATCAGGATGGTCGATGGCGGGAGGATCTGGGCGAGCGTTCCCGATGCCATAATGGTGCCGGAGGCAATGCGACGATCATAGCCATAACGCATCATTATCGGCAGCGAAATCAGCCCCATGGCAATCACCGAAGCAGCCACCACTCCCGTCGTCGCGGCAAGCAGCATACCAACAAAGATCACCGCATAGGCAACGCCCCCCGGAACCGATCCGAAAAACTGGCCAAAGGTCTCCAGCAAGTCTTCGGCCATTCCCGACCGTTGAAGCACGATCCCCATGAAGGTGAAAAAGGGCACCGCCAGCAGAACCTCGTTGGCCATGATGGAAAAGACGCGATCTGGCAGAGCGCTCAGCAGGTTCCAGTTCAGCGAAATGGTGTCAGACGCATAGGGTGACAGCTCCACTGCCAGCAGGAAAAACACCAGCCCGTTTGCTGCC
This sequence comes from Cypionkella sp., assembly GCF_036782355.1. Classification (NCBI taxonomy): domain Bacteria; kingdom Pseudomonadati; phylum Pseudomonadota; class Alphaproteobacteria; order Rhodobacterales; family Paracoccaceae; genus Cypionkella; species Cypionkella sp. The sequence goes on along the minus strand of NZ_DAIPZF010000048.1, from coordinate 9,009 downwards.
AGTGAAAAACTGACCGGATAGCCCAAGAGCAGCATTCCGACCAAGGTCAGGAACATAATCGGGGCCAGATTTGAGGCAAGCAGCTCGATCATTGCGACACATTTTCCCGTGCTGGGGCATATAAATCCCGGAGGCGGAAGGCACCCTTTATCAACTCGGAGAGCCATTGCAGGCCGAGTTGCAGGAAGCCGAGAAAGATCAGTCCCTTGGCGGGCCATAACAGCAATCCGCCTTCATTGGGCGAGGCATCGCCAGACAGAAATGCCTTCCAGAAGTAGGACGCGGACAGCCAAATCATCACCGCTACGAAGGGGAAGAGAAAGAAAAGGTGACCGAATATATCAATGATTTCACGGGTGCGCTTGCTGAAGCGTGACGACAGCACATCGATCCTGACATGCTCGTTGTCTTGCAGCGTCCATGCGCCACAGAGCATAAAGACCGCGCCGAACAGATACCATTGCAGTTCAAGCCAGCCATTCGACGTGATGCCAAACATATGGCGGGAGAGGGCATTGAGTGTCGAGACAAGGATATCGACGACGATTGCCCAAGCAGCGGCCTTGCCGATCCATCTGTTCACATCGTCGATCGCCCGGCTCAATCGGAGTAAGAAATTCTTCATGCCGCCTCCCACATAGGTCTCGCGCCGATCTCTTGAACTGGATCGACGCAAACTTCATTTCTGACTCTCGGCCAGACCCCTCCCAAGGTGCTCACTTATAGTTGATCTGATGCACCTCAATGATCGTGCCTTCGGGGTCTTGGAAAAAGACCTGATACCAACCGGCCATCGCCCAGACCCCATAGTCGGCAAAAGGCACGTTATTGTCAGTGAGATGCTTCTTGAAGGCTTCGATGTCATCCGTTCGAAAAGCGATGTGACCACGCTCCAATGGGTTCACCGGCTGTTTAGTGCGATAGCTGACGCCGAGATCGGTGGTCGCAAGGTGAAACTCGATGTTGCCATCGGTAGCGAATTCCACGCCACTATAGTAGCCCTTCGAAGTATCCTGCACGTGTTCGTCATCGTCGATGCCGCCGAGTTGCAAGATATTGCGATAGAACTCGTTCAGATGCGGCACATCTTTGCTGCACACGTTGATATGGTGAAGTTCCAACTTCATGGTGTTCTCCTGAAAATTGAGTAGGGATTGGTCAAAGAGGCATCCCGCCATCGACCATGAGGGTCGCGCCAGTGACGTAAGCGGCTTCGTCAGACGCAAGCCAGAGCAGCGGAAATGCCATTTCCTTTGGCTCCGCCCAACGTCCCAGAACGCAAGGGGGTTCGAAAGCGGCCAGTTCGTCGCGCGTGGAGCCGGCCTTTTCGGCACGCTGTACATGGAAGGGCGTAAACGTGTAGCCGGGGCAAATTGCATTCGCGCGTACACCATACTGCGCCTCTTCCCAGGCAAGGGTCCGGGTAAAGGCCAGAACCGCGGCCTTTGACGCGTCATAGGCCCCCATGCCTTTGCGGCCAAGAATTGCATGACACGACGAGACGTTGACAACACTGCCCTTTCCGCGCGCACGCATGCTGGGCAGCGCAGCGCGGGTGAGCGAAGCGTAGCTCAGCAGGTTGACGCGCAGAATGTCATCCCACATGTCCCAGGTCGCATCGGCCAAGGCGTCATAGCGGCGGATGCCGACATTGTTGATGACGATATCGATACCACCGAAAGCGGCCTTTGCCTGCTCCGCCGCCTCATAGGCCGCAGCCTCGACGCCAAGGTCGGCGGCAAAGGTTGCCACCTGAGCACCAGATACCACTGCACGCACGCGCTCGGCGGTCGCTGCCACAGCATCCTCGCTTAGGTCCACCAGCAGGACACTTGCACCTTCCTCACAGAAAATGCGGGCGGCTTCGCCTCCAATCCCGCCGCCACCACCAGAGATGATGGCGACTTTGCCTTTCAGACGATCTGTCATGTTCTATATCCGTGTCAGAGCTGAAAAATCTTGCAGCTTTCCTGCGGGATGCCCAGCATACCGCAGGAAAACACGTTCTATGTTTTCGGCTGGAGGTCTCAGAGCTGCGAACGCAGGCTCACCATCATCGAATCATAGCTCAGGTCCGAGATCTGCCACCAAGCATAGGCCTTGTTGCGATACTCGACGATGCTGTCGTAAAGGATCTTCCACTCGGGGTTGGTCGCGTTAAGGTCGGCATAGACCTCTTTCGAAGCTGCCAGCGCCGCCAGAAGGATTTCATCGCTCAACGGACGGAGTTGTGTCCCGCCCGCGATCAAACGCACCAGCGCATCGGGGTTACCGTAGTCATAACGGGTCACCACCTGATTTGCAGCCATCGCCGCTGCAGCGCGCAGGATCGCTTGATAGTTGGCAGGAAGCTCCGCCCATTTGTCCTTATTGATGAAGTAGTGAACAGCTGCCTGTCCCTCCCACCAGTTCCGGTAGTAATAGTAAGGGGCGACCTTCGAGAGGCCCATGCGCTCCTCGTCATACGGTCCAGTGAATTCGGCCGCGTCGATTGTGCCACGCTCAAGCGAAACATAAACGTCCGAACCGGGGATAGCCGTCGGGACGACGCCCATTTTCGCCATGATCGACCCCGGTAGCCCGCCGATGCGCATCTTGAGTCCCGAGAGATCGGCGACGGTGTTGATTTCTTTACGATACCAACCGCCCATCTGCGACGTCACGTTTCCGCCCGGCAGCGCGAAGATGCCATGCTTTGCGTAAAAGGTATTGAGAAGGTCGAGCCCGCCGCCCTGCATCTGCCAGGCATCCATCATTCGGGTGTTCAATCCGAAAGGCAGCAGCGTCCCCAGCGAAAACGCAGGGTCCTTGCCGTGATAGTACTGCGAGGCGGTATGACCCATCTCGACGGTTCCGTCGGCCACGGCATCCACGATCTGACCGCCAGCGACGATCTCGCCTGCCGCGAAAGGCTGGATGCGGAAGCGGCCATCGGTCATTTCTTCAACGTATTTCGCCATTCCGCTCGTCGCGACATAGAGCGCTTCGAATGAGGTCGGGAATGCCGACTGCAGCCTCCAAGTAATCTCGGGTGCCGATTGCGCAATTGCAGGCGCCGAGATGACCGACGCAGTCGCTCCGATGCCCATTGTTCCTAAGAATGTCCGCCGCTTCATCTGTCTTCCTCCCAGAAGTCCCATTGAGGTCAGTACGAGGAGGATATATTTTTTTCATATACAATGTCAATTATTTGTATGTGAGTAATTTTTGGCCCAGTCATTTCGGAACTCCCGGTGCAAAGTTCGGCGCTCCTTCCTTTCAATTTGTGGCAAATTTATATTTATAAATCAATATTATATCGCTTTTCCCCTCAAGCATACGCCCCCTTTCCAGCACTTTTCGGTAGTTTTGTTTGACATATGGTTTCAAAAGTTCATATATGATTTATCTCTTTGGGGGGAGATCGATGGAAACGCTCGGCGCTGAAACAGGAACTGTCACAACTCGAATCGATTCTTGCTCGCTTGCCGTTGCCCGGCGCGTGGCGGCGATGCTGGATATTGACCCGGATCTTCTTGCAGACAGACAGCCGCTGCCGCGGGGCTGGCAATTCCCGTTACTGGCTGGTGACACGCCCAGATCGCTGATGCGCGGCGATGGCTTTCCCGGCTTTGGCGTGCCGATGCCCGATCTGGGTTTGCCGCGCCTGATGCTGGCAGGGCGCAGCGTCACTTGGGCTGGGGACATCCACATCGGTGATGCCGTGGAACGCCGCAGCAAAGTGACCGAGATTACTGAAAAGACTGGTCCCACTGGCAGGATGGCACTCGTGTCTCTGCGGCACGAACTGCGTGCCTTGCCGCATGACGCCCCTGGATTGATAGAAACCCAGACCTACGCCCTCTTGCCTGCCGCGCAAAATGGCGTGAAGTCCTCGCGGACAAAGACCGCGCGCGATGCGCGCCCGCTTGAGGCACGCTGCCATCTGGTCACGCCCGATCAAACCCTTCTATTCCAGTATTCGGCGCTCGGCTTCAATTCACACAAGATCCATCTCGACCGCGACCATGCGCAAAAGGTCGAGGGCCTGCCGGATCTGGTGGTGAATGGCGGCCTGACGATGCTGCAGGTCACCGAATATCTGCGCCACGGTCTGGGGGTCTCACCAAAGCACCTCAAGGCAAGATATACCGCCCCCCTTTACTGCAACCGACCGATGACACTGCAGGCGCAACCCGCAGACTCCGGGTGGACCATCCGGGTGCTTGACGATGCCAACATCCTAGCCGCTGAATTCGAGGTCCAGTCATGAACTTCCAACCGCTCAAATCGATCCGGGTGCTGGACCTTACCAGCGTCGTCGTCGGACCCGCCGCAACATGGCGACTGGGGCAATACGGTGCCGAGATCATCAAGGTAGAAAGTCCCGACGGCGACCTGATGCGCGGGCTCGGAGGACAATCCCCGACAGGACAGCATTCGGGCACCTACCTGCATTTGAACCGAGGCAAGCGCAACATCTGCCTCGACCTCAAGACCGCAGGCGCGCAGCTGGTGATGCAACGCCTGATAGCACAGGCCGATGTGATCGTCGCAAACATGCGGCCCAAAGCATTGCAAAAGCTTGGAATCGACGCCGCGACTGTGCATCAGAAATACCCCGACAAGATCTATTGCCTGCTCACGGGCTTTGGCACCGACGGCCCCTATGGCGGCTTTCCCGCCTATGACAGCGTGGTTCAGGCGGCGGCCGGCATTCCCGGCCTGTCACTGGCCCGTGATGGCGTACCGCGCTATATGCCGCTGCTGATCTGCGATCATGTCGTCGGCGAAATAGCGGCGGGCGCCATCATGGCCGCCCTGCTGGAACGGCAATCAAGCGGGGGCCGCACGATCGAGATCCCGATGTTCGAAACCATGGCAGCCTTTGTGTTGCAGGAACATCTGGCACAACAGAGCTTTGTCCCGCCGGTCGGTCCGGCGGGCGATCGACGCCTGCTAAGCCCGCACAATATGCCGGTGCAGACCTCGGACGGTTTTGTCGCCGTCACGATCAACACGGATCAGCAGGTGCGCGCCTTCCTTCAGGTAACCGGTCGCGCCGCATGTGCCGATGACCCGCGCTTTGCAACCATTGCCGCCCGCGCTGATAACGTCGCCGCTTGGTTCGAACTGCGCGGCGCGGCGCTTACTTCGCACAGCACAGCCGAATGGCTCGACATCTTCCGCAAGGCCGATCTGGCCGCGATGCCGTGTCATACCCTCCAATCCCTGCCCGCAGACCCGCATCTGCAGGCGGTGGGTCTGATCGCGTACGAAGAGCATCCGACCGAAGGCCGCATTGCCGTGATCCGCTCTTCTCTGCGGGTGGATGGCGCGGATGTGCCAACTCGTTCGCCCGCAGCGCCCTGCGGCTGGGACACCCGCAGCGTGCTGAATGATTTGTGCTTTTCAACTGCCGAGACCGAAACACTTATTTTAGAAGGCTCTGCTCATGAACACCACCACTGACACCCGGACCGCCGCTCCGCGCTATCTCGACGGCAAGGTCTGTATCATCGTCGGCGCCGCCTCGCTGCGTGGCATCGGCTACGCCACGGCTGAACTGTTCTCGCGCCACGGCGCCAAACTAGTTGTCGTCGATCTGATGATGAATGATGAGGTCGCGGACAGCATTTCCGCGTCAATCCTCAAACATACCGGGGTAACGCCTGACCTAATCGGGCTTCGCTGCGACATCCAGAATCTCGATGATTGCCAGAGTGTCGTCCATGCGGCGCTTGCGCGCTTCGGCACTATCGACTGCCTTGTGAACACCGCGGCCGTGGTCAAATCCGATGGGCTTCTCTCGATCAGCGGGCGCGATCTGGAGCTGATTTTGAATGTGAATCTCAAAGGGGCGTTCAACATGTGCCAAAGTGTGCTGCGGGTCTTTGACGGTCTTGGCCGTGGCACCATAGTTAACATCGCCTCGGTCGCGGCTCAGCGTGGCGGCGGCCTGGTCGGCGGCGCGCATTATGCCGCATCAAAAGGTGGCGTGATCAGCCTGACGCGCAGCATTGCGCGCGAATTCGGGCCGAAGTCGATCCGCGCCAATGTGATATGCCCCTCGATGACCGAAACCGGCATGCTGGACGGCAACCTGACGGCGGCGCAATTCGCCCAGATTGTCGAAGGCATCCCGCTGAAACGCGCGGGCCGCGCCGAAGACATCGCCAATGCCTGCCTGTTTCTGGCCTCCGACATGTCGGCCTATATCACTGGCACGACACTGGACGTAAACGGCGGCAGCCATATTCATTGAAACACTTGTGGGAGGGGCCACGCCCTCCGACCCCCACTCGGGAGCAACCAAGCTATGACAGGACTTGCAAAAACCGATTGTGTCGCCGTGATTGGGGCTGGCGCAATGGGGGCGGGTATCGCACAGGTTGCCGCTGCCGCCGGACATCCGGTCCTGCTTTTCGACGCCCGCGCTGATGCGGCCAAGGCGGGGCGGGACGGCATTGTCGCAATCCTTGACCGGCTGGTAACCAAAGCCAAGATAAGCCCTGCAGAACGGGACGCAATCTCGAGTCGATTGACGGTCGCGACAGCGCTGGAAGATCTTCGCGACGCGCAACTTGTGATCGAAGCAATCGTCGAAAACCTTGAGGTGAAACGTGACCTCTTCAACCGGCTGGAATCCGTCGTTTCCCATGAGACCATTCTTGCGACCAATACGTCGTCGCTTTCGGTGACGGCCATTGCCTCCGGACTAAGGTTCCCTGAACGCTTCGCAGGGCTGCACTTCTTCAATCCTGCGCCGCTGATGCAACTGGTCGAGGTGATCTCCGGCCTTGCCTCTTCCAAGCAGGTTTTGCATCGCTTGCACGAGACCGTCCTGACATGGGGAAAGACGCCGGTTCATGCAACCTCTTCCCCCGGCTTCATAGTCAATCGCATTGCTCGGCCCTATTATGCCGAGGCGCTGCGCCTTTATGAAGAACAAGTCGCAAGTCCACAAACGATCGACGCGATCCTGCGCAGTTCGGGTGGCTTCCGCATGGGTCCTTTTGAACTCATGGACCTCATCGGCCATGATGTGAATTTTGCCGTTACCCGCTCTGTCTTCGAAGCTTTCTTTGGTGACCCCCGCTATCGTCCTTCACTGGTGCAAAAAGAACTGGTCGCGGCGGGTTGGTTGGGTCGCAAATCTGGCAGAGGTTTTTATCATTATACGGAAGGCGCTGTTCGGCCGGAACCAGCGACAGCGCCGCAATACCCAGCCCCTACGCAGGTGACGATTGAAGGAGATTTGGGACCAGCCGAACCTTTGGTCAACTGCATCGAAGAAAAGGGAATTTCGGTCGTACGTCAAACAGGGACGGGCCTGATACGCGTTGCTGAAACAAGTCTTCGCCTCACGGATGGACACAGCGCCACAGCGCTTGTATCAGAAGGCGCCCCTCCTAATTTGGTTCTGTTTGATCTCGCAAAGGATTTTGCGACTGCAACACGAGTTGCAATTGCGCAGGCCGCCAATGCCGCACCTGAGGCAATTGCAGCAGCGATAGGTCTGTTCCAGATTCTTGGCAAACAGGTATCCGTGGTTGAAGACAGCCCAGGCCTAATTGTGTTCAGAACGGTAGCGATGTTGGCCAACGAAGCCATGGAAGCGGTACTGACTGGCGTTGCAACACCCGACGACATCGATCGCGCATTGCGGCTGGGGATGAATTTCCCAGACGGTCCGCTTACTTGGGCAGACAGGATTGGCGGGGGCCTTATCCTTGCTGGGCTTGACGCTATCCACGCAGAAACGGGCGACCCGCGCTATCGCGCGTCGCTTCGGTTGCGCCAGCGTGTCACCTCGGGACGGACACTTGCCGACCCGTCCCACCAGAGCCGAGGCGTAACTGTCTGGGTTTAAGGGTTTCCGGAAGTACCAATAGCTATCGCAGCAATGGCGCAAGGCTGCTTTGCAGTGACAGCAGATCAGCCAAATAGGCGGATTGCATGCCTTCAGTACTTTGATGAAAGGCGCTGGCGCCGATGTTCAGCGCCGCCACCGTCTGGCGATGAGCATTGCGGATTGGCACGGCGATGGAACGCAGGCCGATTTCAACTTCTTGGTCGATCAGCGCAAAGCCCTGCGCTTTGACCCGTGCCAGTTCATTCAGAATGGCCTCGGGGTCAGTGCGGGTCATCGGGGTGCGTGCGGGCAAAGCCTGTCGCAGCAGGATCGCGCGCGCCTCTGCCTCAGGCATAGCGGCCAGCAGCACGCGGCCCATAGAGGTGCAATAGGCAGGCAACCGCGACCCCGGCATCAGGCCGATCGACATCACCTTGCGCTGCGCCGCCCGCGCCACATAGACGATCTCTTCCCCGTCAAGGATCGAAACCGACGAACTTTGCCCAATGCACTCGGACAGATCATCCAGCAGCGGCTGCACGATCTGCGGCAGCGGCATCGTCGCCAGACAAGCGGTGCCAAGCCGCAGGATCCTGGGGCGCAGCGTGAAAAACTTTCCGTCATATTCCGCATAGCCGTGGCGGGCCAGCGTCAGCAGGCAGCGCCGCGCCGTGGCACGGTCCAGCCCACTTGCGACAGAGACCTCGGCGATGGACTGGCGCGGGCGCTCGGCGGTGAAGGTCTCGATCACCTGAAGCCCACCTCAGCGTTCGGCGAGGCTCGCCTGACTTATGACGTTGGTCAATGGGTGTCAGCGCACCGTTGTACGTGAAGTGGCAAACCTACTGCTGGTAGTTGACAGTAAAACCACGACACATGAATTTCGCACCAGAGTAACCTACCCAAAGTGCCGTATGGTGGGCAACAACACATACAGAGTTATCTGAACTAGTATTAGCTGTAATATAGGCAATCCGAAGAGAATTTGCTCGCCCGCGTTGACGCTCTGGCCGAGGGGCGAAAGAGCCTTAAGCGAAACCCCTAGGGGGTATAATTGGGGGGATATAAAGTTAAAACAAAATATAAAGTAAAACAAAAACAATGTCTTGATTTATTTTAATGGTGCCACCCAGCGGAATCGCCAGCCCCAAGCGCGCCAGTCCGGGCAGAAACAG
>NZ_DAIPZF010000047.1:10953-22674 GCF_036782355.1 Cypionkella sp. | reverse complement strand
ACTGTTTTGGCGTTTCGATGATAACTGCAAGGAATTTTGATGCTTAACGTAAGTATTTGTGAAGATCACATGATGTTATTTTCAACCTAAGGCAGATTGAGAGAATATAAGTTGAAAACTAAATTTTTGATGTTACTGATCACATCAGGTTTTTAGCGGGTGACTGGTTGGAGCAAAGACGCTGCCCTACACCATAAATCATAGTAGTTTGGCAAATTTCGTTGATTGCAGTTCAATCCACTATAGAGATTAACTGCCTTGGAGATATGTTATGAGCACCCTTCGTTTGCGCACAATGCAGATCCTCGACAAGGCCTCGAAGGAGGACAAAGCCAGTTTGTGGTGTGATCGCTTCATTACGCTCGTCATACTTTTGAACGTGTTTTCGATTATCATGGAGAGTTATGAGGACATTGCTCTACCGCACAGTTGGAAATTTGTGCTTATCGAGCGTTTTAGCATCGTCTTCTTTACGATCGAGTTTTTACTGCGGGTGTGGAGCAATGCGTCAAGGTTTCCCAATTCGACTTGGCAGGGCCGAAAGGCCTATATTTTTAGTTTCCATGGTTTCATAGATCTTGTTTCGATCTTACCATTTTATCTGCAAAGTCTGTTCCCGGGCGTGGATATGCGAATACTGCGAGTCTTTCGGCTCATGCGGCTTTTGAAGCTGTCTCATTATTCAACTGCAATTGAAGATCTTTTTTCTGCGATATATGCAGAACGCCGCTCATTCATGGCTGTTATTTATCTGATGTCGATCGCGATCGTCGCGAGTTCGTCCCTTATGTATTACGCGGAAGCTGATGCTCAGCCGGAAAAGATGTCCTCTATCCCTCATGCTATTTACTGGTCTGTGATCACATTGACGACAGTAGGTTATGGTGATGTTTACCCAGTCACGCCGATAGGAAAAGTAATTTCAATTATTACCGCCTTCATGGGGGTCTCTACGGTTGCTATCTTCACTGGTATTGTGGCGACCTCGTTTGCCAATCAGTTGGCCCGTAAAAAGGTCATTTATGAGCAGCAGATGCGTGAAGCTTTTGCCGATGGGGTCGTCGACGACAATGAAGATCGCTTATTGCGCGGGCTCCAAGCCGAATTTGGTTTGTCTGATGAAATGGTTGCGGAAATAGCGAAACGCGTTGCGCAGAACAGAAAATAGCAGGTCTGCGAAGTTATTTGTTCGCAGCTTTGGTTTACTTTCCACTTTCGCTGGGCGATCGTTTGACGCCAAAATATTGCAAGGCGCGGATCAGAAATCCGAGGCTGCCTAATGCGAGAATACTGATCGCAATGGTCATTGGGGTGACGCCCGCTAAGGGGCTGGTATCTTTGTTAACGAAGAACAGAGATCCTATTAACGGTGTTGCCGTCATCAAGAATAGCCTTATCCTGCGGCATTGCGCGCATGATGAGACATTCGTGCGGCTCTGATGTATGGCATTTCTTTTCAATAGCATGATGTCCAATTCTTGCTTTGATTTGGTCTTTTCAACTTTAAGCTAGCATGCGCCTCGAAGTGTGTCTTCAAGATTGCTGATCGCTTGCTGCGCAAAGTCTAGAGATGCGTTTTCCAGCGCTTTATCTATTCTCTCTAATATTGCAAGCAATACAGCCATCAGGGGGGCGTCGGAATAGTCAGCCATCAGCCGTTTTAGTGCATACAGTTGGTCGTGGACCTGTCTAATCACAGTTTTTTTACCCAGCTTTAGAATAAGTGTGGGATCTAAAGCCAATCGCATTTGACCCAGTCGTAAGACCATTGTTGCGACGGGGTCGATAGGAAAGCTGCGCAAATGAAGAGGGCGGTCTGATACTTGCGTTCTCATGAATATTCTCGTAACGTTGAATTTAATATAGGCACAGCAGAGCGATAGGCGCTGACCATGCTTCCACCGGCCAAGCCTTACTCTAATTCCACGCCTCCGGCCCGGGCTTCGGGATCGGCTGGGTATATTGGCGTAACGTCTTTAGCACTTGCATCTTCTGTGCCATCTCGCGGGGTGGAGACTGATTATGCACCTCCTCCTGTATTTGCGATGGAGGAAATGGCTGCTTACGATATTAATCATCCGCGGATGCAGGTTTATCACCCTGATCTTGCGCCGTCTGCTCAAACAACCGAGGCTGCTTTAATGGCGCGTTCGTTGCTGCAACAATCATATGCGCAAAACGCAGCAGCTACGCGAATGGCGCAAATGTCCAATTCACTTAACGATGCGCCGCGCTTTTCTCATTCATTGAATGTCATGGCCTGATTGGCGGCGTGACGCTGACCTAAAGGCTGTCAAGAATAGATACTTCTTGATCCGGCAGGGTGCGAACCCAATCACCATCCTCGATATTACTCCATGTCCAACCCGCTGGTGCGGCCAGTCCTGGTTTTGCGCGGAGCATATAAATAAAGGGTTTAAAACTCTTAACCGCCTGTTCTGCGCTATATTCGCAGTCTTTGCTGCCGTCCAACACGTTTGAAAAGAGCCCTTTATATTTGCGGATCTCACCAGATGGTAACACCACGAGGCGATTGTATGCGAAGGCGTTAAGGATGGCGTCTGCGTCTTCAGATTGAACTTCAATAATTGCGCGCAGAAATTCTTCTGCTGCTGTCTCGAGCATTTCTGCTGGCACAGGTGTGTATTTTTCTGACAATATTTGTGCGTATTTCACTGCAAAAGGCGAGAGGGGCAGGCTTGACGAAATATAGCGATGCCCAATTAACGCAGTTACGGCGCCAAACAGCCATTCCGGGCAAAATCTCGACATCGATGTTCCTTACTCTCTTGGGCCAGGTCTTCTGCAACTAGAGGTAAGCGTTATTTTATCGTGTTCCAAGCGTCAATGAGTTCATCTAGTAAATTGATGCAAAGCGTTATGCCTGCATGACCCTCAAGGCGCTTTGAATTCAGGACCTGAAAGCGACAGTATTCGTAGACCCGAAACAAATTTTGTGCAATTTCACCACCGCGATCCATATCGAGGCTGGTTTGCAAGATATAGATTGCAGTCAGAGATTTTGATTTTGATCTGGCAAAAAGCTCGGGCTCAATGACCTGCTGCGACATCAGGTCCAGACTTTGCCGCAGGGTCGTCAATGTCACCAAAATGAGTTCATGTGGATGCGTCAACTCTTCGGCTTCGCGCCGCGTTGCTGCCGCATAAGTCCTTTGCACGGATACGAAACTCATTGCTCACTCCAGTTTTTTCTATCTGTTTCTCTTAACGCCACAAAACAGAACATGTTTAACCGCCAAACTGATTTCGCAGTGGGCGATTGATGGAATTTTCAAAATCTGAAGGGTTGCATTGCACGTTCAAGGTGGTGCGCCGCGCCGCAGGTTCGGTCGCGCCGTCATATCTGATTTTGGGATAGGTGGGCGAAGCGACCAATTGCAGTGGTTCGCCTGATTTTATGGTGAGCTTCACTTCTTTATTTGCGAAGGCAATGCGTTTTCCGGTTGAGGGCACAAAGAGCATGAAGGCATCGTCAGTTATGCCGCAGTCATTCTTCAAAAAGACCTGCGCTGTGATCTCTTCGCCTGGATTTGGCGTTGTCAGGATTGGATAGACCCAAACGCCCAATCCAAGCGCCACGGCTAGAAGAAGGCTTGAGATTAGGAAGCGGGCGGTCTGTGACATGGGTTTTCTTTCTGAATAATAAGATCTTTTCAGCAAGATTCACGCCATTTGCAATGGGTCGTCATTTTATTGACGCGGGCCAAACGCGTGTGCTGCCAAGATTTTGGCAATTGCTTTGGCGGATGATCATCTAAGGCGAATTTAAAAAAATAACTTAAAAATTGTTAAGCAAAAACAATGGTTAAGATTTTTATCAGTTTATAAATACAACCTTAAGCTTTCGGATTGGTCCGCTTCTTGCCTGTTTGTGTCAGACCCGAAGGAGGTGGCTGGATGAGCAAAGTTCTGATCGAAACAACTGGATTGTCGATGGCAGCCAAGTTGGCAGACCTTATCAGCCGGCGCATGCTTTCGGTGACGGCGACCGCGGGGCTGGCAGATGTGGCTGATCCTGGCAAGGCCGCAACTTTGGTTTTTTCTGCGGCCTTTGAAACCCAGATCGGCGGACCGCAGGCGCTGCTTGAACGGGCAAGAAAGTTCCTGCCGCGGCTTGTTGTGATCTTATCCGAAGGGGCGGCCGAGTTTGCGATAAAGCCTGAACTGGGTGGCAAAATTCTGCGGGTGGATTTGCCGGGTGGTCTGGAAGATGCGCCGCAATCGACACTTGTTGCGGCTGATTTGATTTGCGCCGATTTGTCCAGCATGATTGCAGCTGACGATGCCACGGTGCGACTGTCTGCTTTGGCTGCGCGTGTCGCCCGCAAGGATGTTACGGTTTTTGTCAACGGGCCGACGGGCACGGGCAAAGAGGTTCTGTCGCGGTTTGTTCACAACCAATCGGCGCGGGCGGGCAAGCCTTTTGTGGCTGTCAACTGCGCGGCCATTCCTGAAAACCTGCTGGAAGCCGTGCTTTTTGGCCATGAAAAGGGCTCTTTTACCGGTGCTTCGGCAGCCAATAAGGGCATTTTTCGCGCGGCCGACGGGGGCACATTGTTGTTGGACGAGATTTCTGAAATGCCTCTGGGCTTGCAATCCAAGCTGCTGCGGGTCTTGCAAGAGCGCATTGTCACCCCATTGGGTTCGCAGTCAGAAATTGCCGTGGATGTTCGTGTGATCGCGACATCGAACCGCAATATGTTTGAGCAGGTTCAGGCCCGCAGCTTCCGCGAGGATCTTTACTATCGTTTAAATGTGTTTCCTTTGGAGACGCAGGCGCTTGCAGACCGGCCAAGCGATATCATCCCCTTAACGCTGGCGCTTATTCGGCGGCATACCGAAGACAAACACACGCAGCCATGGCTGTCTGTCGAGGCGATTGACGTCCTATTAGGGCATGATTGGCCGGGGAATGTACGCGAGTTGGAAAACGTGATCCAGCGCGCCTTGGTGTTGCACAGCGACGCGCGGATCTGCGCGCAGGACATTGTTATCGACCGTCCAAGGCAAAACCGGGTCACCGCAGAGATCAAGCCGGCGCAAGCCTGGATGATGGGCTAAGGGGGGTAAGACATGACAGCGATCGGTGGATTGAAGTTTCAAGTCGAACAGACGCATTTGCAGTCGCTGGCCCGCGCGCGGGCGCAGATTGAAAAGGCTGCGGTGGATCCTGCAATTGCGGGGCCAAGCTTTTCTGATCGGCTGGCGGGGGGGCTGCGGGATGTGGCGCAATCGCAAAACGTGGCCAGCGATTTGGCGACGGCCTATGAAACCGGCGCAGAGCAGGATCTGTCCAAGGTCATGGTCGCGCAGCAAGTTTCTAGTCTTGGCTTCCAGCTGACCCTCAATCTGCGCAACAAGGCTCTCTCGGCCTACAAAGACATCATGAATATGCCGGTCTGACGGCGGCAATAAAGTGACGGTGACATTATGGCGACGACAAGCGTGATCACGGCAGATAAATCGGGCACCGCGAGGGGTGGGGCTTTGGTCCCTTCGGCGCGTGGAATGGTGTCGAATGTGCGGGCGCTGACGGTTCAGCCCAGTTTTCAGCGCGCCTTTCCCACCCTTGTGGCGCTTGTGGTGGTTGTGGCGGGGTTGGTGGCCTATTTCCTGTTGCAACAGCCCTCGCGCACCTCGCTTTTCGCCTCGCTTGCAGAGGCTGATAAACAGCGGGTTGTCGAGACGCTGACGAATGCCGGTGTCGATGTGACACTTGATCCGACAACGGGCGAAGTTCTGGTGCCATCGGCAGATTACTACAGCTCGCGGATGACGCTGGCAGCGCAAGGCCTGCCGGCCTCTGACCCTTCGGGCATGGATGAGTTGAACAACATGCCGATGGGCACCTCGCGTTCGGTGGAGCAGGCCAAGCTGAAGCACGCGCAAGAAGTGGAATTGGCACGCTCGATCAATGAGATCTACGCGGTTGTCTCGGCAAGAGTGCATTTGGCCCTGCCGGATCGGACTGCTTTTGTGCGCGAGCAATTGCCACCAAAGGCCTCGGTGTTTGTACAGCTGGGCTCGGGGCGGACTTTGGATGAAAGCCAGGTCACGGCGATCATCAATCTGGTCTCGACTTCGGTTTCTGGCATGTCGCGGGAAAATGTGACGATTGTTGATCAGCGCGGCCGCTTGCTGTCGCAGCCCTCCGATGATCCAGCCGCGATCTTGGGTGACACGCAATTGCAGTACCGGATGCGGTTGGAAAACATCTATCGCACGCGGATTGAGAGCATTGTGACCCCCATCGTTGGGCCAGGCAATGTGAACGCCCAAGTGAACCTCGAGATTGACTTCACCCGCTCGGAAATCACCGAACAGAGCGTTGACCCCGCAAGCAAGGCTATTCTCAGCGAGCAAAGCACGCTGGATGTGTCGTCAAACCCAGAGGCAAAGGGCATTCCGGGGGCCGTCGCCAATACCGCCCCGCAAGAGGCCACGATGACGGCGGCCCAAACCACGGCAACCGAGGCTGCGGCAAGCAATACCGGCGCGCGCTCGTCCTCCGAGGTGAAGAACTACGAAATCAGCCGCAAGGTCGAGACCACAACCACGCCGTCGAACCGGATTGCTCGTATTGATGCGGCGGTTTTGCTGCGCAATCAGACAGTGATCGACCCTGAAACCGGCCTGCCTGTCGAGCAACCGCTGCCAGCGGAAACCTTGGCACAGATCAAACAGTTGGTTGCGGGTACCATCGGGCTGCAAGAGACCCGGGGCGACACGCTGATGCTGTCTTCGCAGCCCTTTATCATGACCTTGGATGGGGTCTCGGTGGATTGGTATCAAACCGATTGGATCATGGCTGTGGCCAAACAGGGTGTGACGGTCTTGCTGCTTGCAGTTGTGGCTTTGGGGGTTGTGCGTCCGCTGCTTCAGCGCGTGCTTGTGCCTTCGGGGGCCTCTGTGGTTGCACAAGGTGGGCTGTCTGACGAAGAGACAGAAGCGCTCGAGTCAATTGAAGTGAAAGAAGGCGAGTCTCTGGAAGAGATCAAGGCCAAGCTGAAACCCAAGAAGTCGAATATCTCGCTTGAAATGCTGGATACCGCCAACACCTATGACGACAAGGTTGCGATCATCCGCATGATCGTCTCGGACGAGGCTGGTCGCGTCTCGAATGTGTTTAAGCAAATGATGAAAAAGGATCTTGATCTGGTTGGCTGATGCCACCGGATCAAGCCGCATGGGGGCAGTGTAAAAATGGCCGAAGCAGCAGCACAAAACAGCGAAATTGTGCGTATTTTCGACACGCTGACGGGCACGCAGAAATCTGCGATCCTGATGATGCTTTTGGGCGAAGATGAAGCCGCCGAGATTTTGAAAAATCTTTCGCCGCGCGAAGTACAGCATCTTGGGGCGGCGATGTATTCGGTGCAGGGCGTGGATCAGGAAACGGTGAATGATGTATTGGACGAATTTTTGTCCATCATCAAACAGCAAACCTCGATTGGTCTGGGAGCGGGCAATTATATCCGCAACGTGCTGACCAAGGCTTTGGGCGGCGATAAGGCGCAATCTGTGTTGTCGCGGATCACACCTGCCGCCTCGGAGCGTCCGATTGAAATTCTGGACTGGATGGATGCAAGGTCGATTTCCGAGTTGATCTTGGATGAACACCCCCAAATCGTCGCCCTCATCATCTCTTATCTTGATTACGGTCTTGCAGCTGATGTGCTGACGCTATTGCCGCAAGAGATGCAGCCCGAAATCGTGCGTCGCATCGCCACGCTAGAGACGGTGCAGCCCGATGCCGTGCGGGAATTGGAAGCGGTGATGCAGCGCAAGTTCAAGCAAAACACCACTCTGCGCGCCTCGCAAATCGGTGGCGTTAAGGCGGCAGCAAAGATCATGAACTTTACCAAAACGGCGATGGAAAGCCGCATCATGAAGGTTATTGCCAAGGAAAACAAAGGCCTGATGACGGCGATCCAAGACAGCATGTTTGTCTTTGACAATCTTATCCTGTCTGATGACCGCTCTTTGCAGACCCTGTTGCGGTCTTTGCCGCAAGAGGCAATGGTTCTGGCGCTGAAGGGTGCCGACGAGGCGCTTCGCGAAAAGCTGTTTGGCTGCATGTCTGCGCGCGCGGCGGCCAACCTCAAGGACGAGATGGAGGCGCTGGGCCCCGTGCGTCTGACCGATGTGCAAGAGGCGCAAAAGCAAATCATCAATATCGCCCGCAAACTCTCCGACGACGGCACGATCGTCTTGGCGGGTCGTGGTGGCGACGAGATGGTTTAAATCTGAGGGATGACAGCAATGGCCGCAACCACCGAAGAGACCTCAAAGCCGCTGGATTCAGCTGAAATCGCGCGCATGTTCGAAGCGATGCGAACCGGCACATTTCAGGCCATGCCCGAGCCGCAGCATCAGAACAAAACCGCCTTTACCGCGAAAAGCCTGTTCGATATTGCCCGCAGCGCCACCCGCGAAGACCGTGTCGTTGGCAGCGGCACTGCCAAGGCAAAGGCAAAAGCTGCGATTGCAGAGATCGAAGAGGCCGAAGTCGTCGGTGGTGCTGTTGTCGCAGAAATGGCGCCGGCAGAGGCTTTTGCTCCAATGGCGCAGGACGGCGCCGTTGATCTGGATGCAGCCCTTGGGGGGCTGGACGATCCTGCTCTGCAACCGTTGGACCTCGTCGCTGCCCCAACCCCAGAGCTTGGTCCGCGCCCTGCAAATCTGGATGAGCTGAAAGCCGAATGGGGCCGCGGCTTTACCGCAGGGGAAGAGCGCGCCCGCGCCGATCTTTCCGCCGATGTTGAAGCCCGCGTGGCTATTCTCGAGACCGCCATCCTGGCCTTTCGCGGTGGCGATGGCATTGCCAAGCTGCGCCATGAGATTATCGAGGCTGTCAAAGATTTGGCATCAGCCCGCGCAGGCGCCCAGATTGATGACATGCCCGAGGCCTTTCTTGCCAAAATCGAGGATCTGGTCGACCGGATCCGAACCGATCTGGCGCAGCCACGCTTGCGGCTTAACCCCGAAGATATCGCTGCGGTGAAGCCCTATTTGCAGGGCTCGGAAACTCTTGCCTTGGTCAGCATCACCGCCGACCCCGAGTTGGCGCGCGGCGATATGGAGCTGTCAACCGACGGGCTGCGCTATGCCGATAGGGTGATGCCAAAGCCGGTTGCCGCAGCCAAAGCGGTGCGCAAAACGCCATCGCCTGACGCGCGTCCCGCAGGGTCTGACACGGGCGATGCGACATGACCGATACCATCGCCCGCATCAGCGCCGATCTGCGCGCCTTGCCGACCTCTAGCTTTGTCAAAGCCAGCGGCAGGGTAAAGCGCTTTGACGGCCAAGTGTTGGAATGCGGCGGCTTTCCGGTCTCGGTTGGCTCGGTTTGCGGTGTCACCACAGGGTCTGGCAAGGTCGCCATGGCCGAAGTGATTGGCTTTCGTGATGGCCGCAACATGCTGTTTCTGTATGACCTTGATGCGCGCATCGAGATCGGCGCGCAGGTTTCTATTTTGGATTCGGGAAGTGAAATTTCTGTTGGCCCCAATATCTTAGGTCGCGTTATTGATGCTTTGGGTGAGCCTCTGGATGGGCGCGGTCCGCTTGAGTTGCCAGATCGCTGGCCCTTGATGGGGCGGCCCTTGAACCCATTGACGCGCAAGCCGGTTGCCAAACCGCTGGACGTTGGGGTTCGGGTGGTCAATGGTCTGCTGACGGTGGGCTCTGGCCAGCGTTTGGGGATTATTGCGGGATCTGGTGTCGGGAAATCGGTGCTTTTGTCGATGATGACGCGGTTTTCGCAGGCCGATGTGATTATCGTTGGCCTGATCGGCGAGCGTGGACGCGAGGTTGGGCATTTTGTCGATCAGGTGATGCCGGGGGACACGCGCAAGAAAGTCTGTGTGGTTGCCGTACCTGCCGATCGCTCGGCACTTTTGCGGATCAAGGGGGCCAACCGCGCCACTGCAATTGCGGAATATTTTCGCGCGCAGGGCAAGGAAGTCTTGCTGATTATGGACAGCATGACGCGTGTGGCCCATGCGCGGCGCGAAATCGGCTTGGCTTTGGGAGAGCAGCCCACCGCCAAGGGCTATCCGCCTTCGGTGGTGTCAATGATTCCGGCGCTGATTGAACGCTCGGGCACCGGCGAGGTCGGGCAGGGCGCGATTACCGCCTTTTATACGGTTCTGGCCGATGGCGATGATACGACCAATGATCCGGTGGTGGATACCGCCCGCGCGATTTTGGATGGCCATATTGTGCTGTCGCGCCAGCAAACCCAATTGGGGATTTATCCTGCGGTGGATGTCACCGCCTCGGTCAGCCGCGTGATGTCGGATATTACCCCGACGCGGCATCAAAAAGCAGCAATCCGCTTTCGCCGGCTTGTCTCGCTTTATATGCAAAACCGCGATCTGATGTTGATGGGCGGATATAGCCCCGGACAAGACGCAGAGCTTGATCTTGCCGTCGCGCTATGGCCCAAAATTACCGACTATATTCGTCAGGGGGCCAATGAACCCTGCCGCTTTTCCGAAAGTCAGCAAGATTTAATGCGTCTGATGGGAGAGTAAGCCATGACAAGAAAAGAGCACTTGTTGAAATTGCTGCAAAAGAAAGAGCAGATCAAAATGCAGCGCCAAGCCAGCACTGTTGGGTCTTTGGCGCAGCAGGTCGATAGCTCGCAATCTTTGATCGACCGATTGGCAAATTTGCAGGCGGAAAATCAGGAAATCTCGGGTCTGGTTAGCCCGCAGCATTTGCGATCTCGGTCTTGGTATGGGCGCTATATGTCAGAACAACACGAATTGGCGCAAAACCGACTTGAATTTCTGGAAGCAGAACTGGAAGGCGCGCGCAGCCAATTGGCGCGCTCGAGCAACCGCAACACAATCTTGGATGATCGCAGGCAAGAAGCGCGTCGTGAAGGTCAAGAAGCGCAGGAAGATTTGCAAGATCGGCTGCGCTCACCACGCTTGGCACAGCCGCGCAGCTAAGGCTGGCACCGATCTTGCAGTGTGACGTTTGAGACAATCTTAACCCTGGGTATATGGAAAAAATGGCGTCGATCGACGGGATCAGCATAAGCGGTTCAGGGCTGGGGCAGGCGGCGGGCAAGGCTGGCGCTGGCCCCGTCACAGGTTTTGATCTGCTGTTTGCGGTCTCGACCGATGCCGTCGTGCCGGGTGAGGCCACCCCGCTGGGGCTTGGCCCGATCTTTGTGACGCAAGCTTTGCCATCGGCTGAGAGCGGTGGCGACGATCTGGCGGATATCGAACTGTTTCTGGGGCTTCAGCCCAAAGCGGCGACGCCCACAGCGGCCACAGCGGCCGAGAGCGAGGCCGCTGCACAACCCGAACCCGTGGTCGAGATTTTGACACCCGTCGTCCCTGTCTCTGTCACCACATCTCCGCAAGATCTGCCTATTGTTATTACGCCGAAAATCGCTTTGATCGCTCCAGAGCAGGGCACGGTTTTTGCAGCAGAGACGACGGGTGACGAGCCCGAGGATATGCAAGACCCGCTGTCCGATAAGTTGGACGATCCCGATGCCAAACAGGCCGTCGCCGCGCCGTTGCCGCTGCTGATCCCAGAGCCTGCAAAGCCGCTTGTTGACGCTCCGCGCACCAGCAGCGCAGCGGCAGCGCCGCCGCCGCAAAGCCTGCCGCCTGCGCCGCAAATCCAATCTGCGAAACCCAAAGCCGTAAGGGCAGAGCCTTTGGCGGTGCAATCAGA
>NZ_DAIPZF010000047.1:0-10853 GCF_036782355.1 Cypionkella sp. | reverse complement strand
TCCAATCTGCGAAACCCAAAGCCGTAAGGGCAGAGCCTTTGGCGGTGCAATCAGAAGACGACGAAAGCCCCGCGCCTGCGCTGGAAGCCGGCGCTCGCCCGATTGCGCGGCTGAAAATTGATCTTGCGCCCAGCAAGCCGCTTGCCATCCCCAGCACAGAAGGTCGCGCCGTTATCGAGCAGCAGGCGAAAGACCAGCCCGCGATGGAGCCTTCGTCTGGCCGCCCGCTTGAGCCCGATTTGCCACCGCTTGCTGCCGGTGATCGCGATGCCGATCAGCGCCAGCCCCACGGACCAAAGGCGCCTCAAAGCCTGCCATCTGCGCCGACAGCTTTAGACCCTGTTCAGACCAGCCCGCTACGGCCCGCAGCCGTTGCCGTTTCGACCGCGCCATTGCTTGCGCAGCTGCGTCAAACCCTTGACACCCGCGATGCAGTCTGGCGCGAACGTTTGGTCGATCAGGTCGTGGGCGGCACAAAAGATCGCGCGCAAAGCATCACCGTTATGCTGCGGCCCAAATCCTTGGGCGATATGCAGCTTCAGATCGAGATTGGCGCTTCCGATACCGCTGTGCGCATTGTCACCGAAACGGCTTCGGCCGCGCGGCTGATGCTGGCGAACGAAGATTTGCTGTCGCAGCTGATGGATCAATCCGGTGTCCGCTTGGCAAGCCTGACGGCGCAAACCGTTGGCCAAGCTGGCTTTGGCAACCAATCCTTGGCGCAAAATTCGGGCGGGCAGGGTGGGCGTGATAGCGCGGCTCTGCGCAAAGAACGGGTCCGCAATGCAGAGGCGGGCGGAGCGAAACAAGCGCCGTCTGTCACGCGCGGTGATACTTCAAAATCTAGCATCAATCTGATGGCTTAAGCAGCGGAGAATAACATGGCAGATAAGGCCGCAGAAGAAGAGCCAAAGAAAAAGGGCAAGTTGATTAAGATCGTCGGCTTTGGCATTGGCGGGCTGATGCTCGTTGGCGTCGGGCTCGGGGGCGGCTATGTGCTGTTTGGCATGTCGTCGCCAACGCCGTCAGAGGAAATCGATCTGATTATCGAGCGCAAATTGCAGGAATCTGGGCAATTGCCAAAACCCGAGGACGCAACCGCAGAAGATGCCGCTCCGGCACGCCAAACCAAACCCGTCGAGGCCGCACCAACTTTTGTGACCAGCTATTATGAATTCCCCTCCGAGTTTACCACGAACTTGAATGGGTCGAGAAAGTTTCTGCAAATTGGTATCGGCGTTTCGACGCAATACGATGCAACGGTGGTGGCTAATGTCGAGACACATCAATTGGCATTGCGCTCGGAAATTCTGGGTACAATTTCAGAATTCACCGAAGAAGATGTGGCCGGAAAATCTGGACGCGATCGTCTTGCGGCAGCCTTGCGCGACGCAATAAATGCCCGGCTGACCGTATTGGAAAACTTTGGTGGTGTTGAAGATGTCTATTTCACCTCCTTTGTTCTTCAATAGGGTGCAGTGATGGCGGCAACGCGTAAACTGACCCCCGAAGAGGTCGAAGCGCTGATTGAAGGATTGGGCGGCAGTCCTTCCGGCAGCAGTAGCTTTCTAAGCGCCTCGGATCCCGAAGTGAGACCCTTTATGTTTGGGTCTGATGATTTGTCCCTTTTGGGAGATTATCACGCTTTAAGGATGATAAACGAACGCTTTTGCCGCATGGCGCGTTCGGTGTTTTTACCATTTTTGCGCATTCAGCCCCGCATTTCATCATTTCCGCCCGAGGTGAAAACCTTTGACGCCTATGTGCAAGACAGTGAAACCTTTGTTTCCCTGACGACGTCGCGCATGGAGGAATTGCGCGGCAGTCAGCTTATGGTGATGCAGCCTGGGTTTATTTCCCTGCTGACAGAAAGCTATTATGGCGGTTCGACGGTCCAGGCGATGAAACGCTATCAAGGCGAATTCACTGCAACCGAGCAGCGCGTGATTGAAATCATTACCGAGGGTTTGACCAAAGTCATGCAAACGGCATGGCGCGATCTTTTATCGGTTACCATCGCCGTGCAGGGGCGCGAAGAAAATATTCAATTCGCAAGCTTCGTCGATGGCTCTGATACGGTCATCATTTGCTCTTTTGTGGTGCAATTGCCAAGAAGTGAACCGGCGCAGTTTGATGTGATTTATCCACTGCAAACGCTAAAGCCGATTGCCTCGCAATTGCGCAGCCGTGTGCAATCTGACTTCGTGCAAGATGATATGAGCTGGCGCCAGAAGCTTGAACAAGCGATCCTGAATATTCCGCTGATGCTGACTGCCGAAATCGCAAAACCCACGACCTCGTTGCGAAGCCTGATTCATTTGCAAGAGGGCGATGTTTACCCGATGCAATTGCATGACGGTATTCGTGTAAAAGTGGAAGACCGCCCAATTTTTGAGGCCCAATTGGGGCAGGTTGGCACCCAATCCGCCCTCAATCTAACCCGCCGCATCCGCAAAGAAGAGAGCTAAGGAAAGCCCATGGCCGATATTGACGACAACATCGAAAGAGATGCCCCGAAAGCCGACCGCGCCGGAATTGAGAACCTGCGCGTTTTGGAAAACATTGAAGTGCAAATGACCGTTGAGGTTGGGCGCGCTAAAATAACAATTCGTGATCTTTTGCGGTTGAATGAGGGATCTGTTATCGAATTAGATCGGCTTGCAGGTGATCCTTTGGATATCCTCATTAACGGCACAATGATTGCCAAGGGCGAAGTTGTGATGGTTGGAGAACGTTTTGGTATTCGTTTTGGTGAAATCGTAGAGCCAGAAAAAAGAATGCAAAGTCTCTGAGTGTCGATCGGTTGACACTGTCAGAACATAATAACTGTTTCCCATTGAAAATCAGAAGCTTGGCATTTTAGCGCCACAGTTGGCATGGGTATTGCTTATATCGCTGCAAGCAAGTGTGGGGGTGTTCATGCCATTGGTAGAGACGGGTCAGATTGCGACCGTTTTTGGGTTTTTGGGTGTCTTATTCGGCGCTCAATATATACTGCGCCGCAATAGGTTAGCCTTGCGGGCGCGATTGGCACCCAAGGGCCGCATGCAGCTGATTGAGACGCTTGGCTTGGGCACAGGAGAGCGTTTGCTCTTGGTGTCTGTTGATGGCAAAGATTGCCTTCTGCATTCTGCCCGAAATGGATCATCACTCGTCCTTTTGAATAAGTCAGCGGAGCCAGAATAATGCGTAGCCTCATCATTTTGTCATTCGTTTTTTGCCTAATTTCAACACCCTCGCTCTCTGCAGATCCGTTCAGCCTTTCTGCATTAAGCTCAAGCACTGATGCTGCGGGCAATACGACATATTCGCTTTCGCTACAGATACTTGTCCTCATGTCGGCAATTACAGTTTTACCGTCGCTCGTGCTTGGTATGACTGCCTTTACCCGTATCATCATCGTCCTGTCTATTTTAAGGCAAGCCCTTGGAACTCAACAAACACCACCTAACCAAGTGCTCATCGCAATTGCACTATTTTTGACAGCAACTGTAATGACACCAACATTTCAGAGGGTATATGATGAATCTGTTACTCCCTATCTGGCTGAAACGATGGGTGCTGAAGAGGCTTTAAGTATTGGTGGTGCAATCATGAAAGATTTCATGGTTATCAACACTCGTAAAGATTCTCTTATAATTTTTTCTGATTTGGCGAATAGTAAACCTTTTGCTTCAAATGCTGATATTCCCTTCTCGGTGATACTGCCTGCATTCATTACATCGGAGTTGAAAACTGCTTTCCAAATTGGATTTCTCATATTTTTGCCGTTTTTGGTTATCGACATGGTGATTTCCTCAATACTGATGTCACTGGGTATGATGATGCTTTCACCAATGTTAATTTCACTCCCTTTTAAGTTACTGCTGTTTGTTTTAGTTGATGGTTGGTCAATGATGTCCGCCTCTCTGGTTTCCACTTTCGTCACGCCTTAGGTGAAAAATGGAGTTTGATGCCAATATCGAATATCTGCGAATGGCTTTCTGGCAGATATTCCTTGCCGCTGGCCCTATTTTAGGGACTGCTCTGGTCGTCGGTCTAGTTATCGGTGTCGTTCAGGCTGCGACATCTATAAATGAACAGACGCTTTCGTTTGTACCAAAGTTGATCATCGTTCTCGGCGTCTTTGCTTTACTTTCGGGATACATTTTGACTGGTCTTACCGACTATTTTGCTTTTGTTTTTGATGAAATCCGCCATCTCCAATGACAGTCCTAAGTGCCATATCTTCCGAGGGTTTCCCTGGGCTTTCGATGCAGGGTCTTTACGATTTTACATTGCAGTTCCTGATCCTCTCGCTACGAATTGGGAGTTTTCTGATTGCAGCGCCGTTCTTTGGGTCACGAAGCGTTGTCGTTACAATTCGTATTGTTGCGACATGCGCAATCACGTTTTCACTGATGGATCGTGTCCCTGCATTAGAAATTTCTAATATGACTAACCTCATAATAATTTCGATATTTTTACAAGAAATTATAATCGGCCTTTGTGGCGGTATGGTTATGACAATCATGTTTTCGTCGGTTGCATTGGCTGGCGAGAAGATCGCCTCAACCTCGGGTCTTTCTTTTGCGACTCAGATTGACCCCAATGCTGGCGGTACCACGCCAGTTGTCTCGCAAATATTTTCGCTTTTTTTGACAACCATATTTTTGTCGCTGGATGGACACCTAACTGCTTTGGCCCTAGTGATCCAAAGTTATGAAACGTTTCCAATTGGGGCTGTTGCCAATCTTTCAGTTCTATTTGAAGCTGGTGGACTTGCAGCTGAAAATATGTTTGATTCTGCGACGACTATAATGCTTCCCATAGCCGCTGTTATGTCAATGATTAATATTGCAATTGGTATTATCACGAGATCAGCGCCAACGTTAAATCTTTTTTCTTTTGGGTTTCCGATTACACTTGTTTCAATATTTGTAATACTATTTGTGTCTGTTCCTCATCTAGCCGCAGCGTTCTCAGATCTTACAGGTCAAATGTTGCAAGCCTTGAAGTTCATATTGCAGGGGGTGGAAGGTGGCTGAGGATGATGGTCAAGAAAAAACAGAAGAACCTTCATCGCGCCGATTGGAAAAGGCCTTAGAAGATGGACAAATTCTATCGTCTAAAGAAATGTTTGTGTTCACATCTTTATTTACAGGCCTTGTTTTGCTTTTAGGGTTTGGGGTGATGATGCCAAGCCTCATTAATAAATGGCGTGGCTATTTTCGCTTTGATGCCTCAAAAGATATGGTCGATCTGATATTTCATCGCATTTCAAGTGCTGTGGCTGATTTTCTGATCCTCGCTCTCGCTGTCGCTGTGCCGATAATGGTGGTTGCTCTTGCAACACAGGCTGCTGTTGGCGGCCTTCATTTCATTCCGGCTAATCTTCAGTTTAAGGGGAATCGGATTAATCCGCTTTCAGGACTTAAAAGAATTTTTTCCACTCAGGGTCTGGTTGAATTAGCTAAAGCATTGCTCAAAGTTGGAATGCTTGGAGCCGTCTCAGCTTTTTTAGTATGGCAAATGCTTCCTGAAACCCTGATGCTTGTCCGCGCATCGCTAAGCTGGTCCATTTGGAAAATAATTCAAGATTTCAGAGTATTGGGATTTGCTGCATTAGTGATCTTGGCTGGAATAGCTGCCTTGGATTATGCTTATTCTCATCATAGCCATATGCAAAAGCTCAAGATGAGCAAGCAGGATATGAAGGATGAGCATAAAGACTCTGAGGGCTCGCCCGAGGTAAAATCGCGTATTCGTCGCTTACAGATTGAGTCCAGCCGCCGTGCTGCGCAAGCCTCAGCTGCTGTCGAGAATGTCGGCGAGGCGACTGCTATTATCACCAACCCAACACATTTTGCTGTTGCGTTAAGATACGTCCCTGGTGATGCCGGTGCGCCAAAAATCATCGCTATGGGGCGTGGAAAATTGGCTGAGAGGATCATTAAAAAGGGAGAAGAGACGGGTATTACTGTTTTCCGCAGTCCCGTCTTAGCGCGTGCGATCTTTTTCACAGGAGATATTGGACAAGAAATCTCTGATCGGCTTTATAACGCGGTCGCTACAGTATTGGCCTATGTTTATCGTCTAGATCGAGGCGAAACCGTTCCCGAGCCACTTGTTGATGTACCGAAAGACTTGATCTTTAACGAAGATGGACGCCCAACTTTTAAGGCTGAGGACTAGGAAATGAAAACGAAAAACAAAAGTAAGTCCACTGGAGAAATGATATCATCAGTTGCTTTTTTTGGCTTTTCGCTTTGGCTTTTTTTTGAGGCGCGAAGCCAGATTGGTTTTGCATCGGACTTACGGATTTGGGGGCTCTATCTTGCTGCGGCTGTTTGTTTTCTTGCCGCATTTCGCTTTGCTATTGCGGATGTAATTCGTAGTTTTTTGCAAGCGTTGCGCAAATGAATGGCCCAAGGACCTGCAAAGGCTGCCAATACTTCCGGGTTACCTATGACCGGTCCAAGCCTTGGGGTTGCGCGGCTTATGCATTCAAGTCAAAAATTATGCCCTATATCGTCGTTTTTAACTCAGTTGGCACGGATTGTGCTGCTTATCAGCAAAAGGTGCTGACGCAAGTACAAGCCCCCTCTCGGACGACTGGAGCTTTCAAATGAGCGAGACGACCACGAATGTTGAAGACAGTATTAAAATCGCCTTGGATGCGGCCGACATGGCGACCAGTGCTGCCAGTGAATTGGACAGGATCCGTAATGATAACGTTTTGGTCAGAAACGAAATGAAAAAGATATATCGTAATACAATTATTGTGCTGCTCAGTGCCTTATCAGGTTCTGCGATTTCAATTTTTGCAGCGGCAATCATCTATTATAAGACGTTGTCAGGAATGGAAACGGCGAATAATACTTCTTTAGAGGCGCTTGTGATTTTTGCCGAGAATGTCGATAAATTGACAGCTGCAACAACATCTGTTCAAGATATTTCGGGCAAACTTGGTGGACTATCGGCTGACGCTTCTAAAACAGTCGAATCTGTCGCGTCGCTTGACGAAAAATTTGGCCTTAATCAGGCCGATATAATCACTCGGGTCGAGGGTCTTCAAGAGCATATTGACGGCTCCGTTTCGCAATTTAGCCGTTCTGTGCTTGATGATGTCAGCAGTACCCTTTCAACACAGGCGGGGACCGTGGACCGAAAACTTGGCGAAATCGGTCAAACTACGGCGCAGATTATGTCCCTTCTTGGGGGGGCGACCGCAACAGGTGGCACTGTAGCTAACACGCCAGCGGGACTTACGAAATCGCAAGTTGATGAAATTATTGGCTCGCTGCAAAAGATATTGATCGCGCAAGCTACGATCACTTCAAAGCTAAATGGAATGAAGCCTTCGAATTCAAATACGAATGGAAAGATGCCTCAGATAAAGCCAGCATCTCGTCCTTCGACTGATGGCATGATAAAGTTTCCCTAGATTGTGATTGAAATGGTTGACGCGCGCTCAGTACAAAACGATCCTGTCCTTGAAACGGCACCACAATTTCTTAAATTGCAAAAATCCGGATTAGGACGTCAAGCGCGGGCTTTCCGATTAAAGCGGGGGGATGTTCTGGTTGCAATCGATGGTCATGTTTTTACTGGTGATGCAACAATGTTGCATAGTGTTTTGGGCGGCGGCGGTTCATCCGATTCAGATGATGAAGACGAAGGTGGTGTCGACGATGGCAAGACTTTACGTTATCTACTTACATTCTGGAGGGATGGTAATTTTTTCAGTCTTATTTTTGATAATGCTTTGGTTGCACGATTTGATTTCACCACGCTTGATGAAAGCATAGAGATTTTAGAAGCTTTTAAAGAGTTGAGGTTCTCTGATAAAGGCAGCTATACGAATTTCGAGGTTTTTAAAGATATTTACCGAAATGCGGGTATGCATTCGATAGAGCCAGATCCCTTGGCGACTTTAGCGCCATTTCTCTGGATGCTAAATCATCGCCTCTTTTATCCACTGCTTGGTATTAGTCTTGTTTATGCAATCACTCTGCTCACACATTGGAGTGTCTTTGTTGCTGTTTATCTCTTGGTCTGCGTGTATACGCGGCGGGCTCAGCTGAATTTGCTGCGATCTTACCAACTCTTTGAAGAAAAATATTTCTGGATGGTCTTTGCGGCAACTTCAGAGATTGACGCTCGTGAATTGGCCCGGAAATTCGATCCCGAGGTTCGGTTCAGCGGTGAAAAGGCGAGGCGGCGTAAGAAAAAATCCAATGGCGCGACGGGGCAGTCAAAGAATTCATAAGCCCTGGTCTAAAATCTTTTGCTCCTCTGTCGTTGTTGGTGCGAGAGAGGAGGGCTGTTTATGTATTGTGATCTTGTCAAGGGTTTGCCGCTTGACCTCTATTCTCAACAAGATTTTGGTAAAGGCGAGGTCGTTCTATCGCGTCATATTCAGACAGATCGGCTGCTTTTGGTTTTGACCGGTCGTCTTTACGACGCAAATCTAAAAAAATTTTATGGGGCTGGAGAGCTTTTGCAACTGGTAGACTTTTTTGCCAAGGATCATTACTGCGATCTGACTGTTGCAAAGTTTCCGTCTCGCGTCTTGTTAATTCCAAGACAAGCTGTGTGTGATTTGTTGACAAAGCAGGCGCCAATGACATGGGCCTTAGGTCGGATGGTAGCGATCGAGCGGAGCGCAGTGCCTAGGCGTGTGCTGTGAAGAGCCAATCTACGTGCCATCAGGCTATTATACGCAATGAAAAAATTGATCTGATCCATGGTGAAGTTTTATTTTTACCAGCCATGCCCATGACTGCAATATTTTTGGTCGAAAAAGGTGGGGTTTTGGTGTTTTCATCAGGTAGCGCGGAAATATCGCGGATAATTATTTCTGGTCAGGTGATTGGCTTACAAGATCTATTGTCTCATGGACATTGGAGTGGCCTTGGCGTGGCGCATGGGCCAACCAGGCTCCGCGTATTTCCTACGGACCGGTTGCGTGAAAGCATCTATGGCGCGCCGCAAGCCCATCAGGCGCTTTTGCGTGCTTTGGCGGGCGTTTAAATCACGCCGGACAGGGCTGCGTGGCGTTTGCGTTCAAAGGAAGATGGAATGCTGAGCTTTTCGCGATATTTAGCGACTGTTCGCCGGGCAATTCTGATTCCGTCTCGGCCTAAAATCTTGACGAGAGCATCATCCGAGAGTGGGTTTTCGACGGCTTCACCGTCGATCATTTTCTTCAGCTTATAGCGAATGGCAGATGCTGCTTCGCCGTCTTCATTCCCGTCTGAGGAAATGGCGGCCGAAAAGAAATCTTTTAAACGGAATGTTCCTTGGGGAGTTGCCATCATAAGATTAGCTGTCACACGGCTGACTGTCGATTCATGCATTAAAATCTCTTCGGCCACATCTCTCAGGATCAGGGGTTTAAGAAAGGCCACGCCTCGCTCAAAAAAGTCTTGTTGCTGGCGAACAATGGCCACACCGACACGAAGGGTGGTGTCATTGCGCTGCGCTATGGCGCGGTCAAGCCAACGCGCGCTTGAAATCCGTTCGGCGACAAAATTATGGGTAGGGGTATCTCGCTTGCCCGCGGCCAGCATTTGTTTTGCATAGCCTTTGCGCACGCGGATTGCTGGCAAGGTCGATTGATTCAATTCAACCAACCATCCATCTGAACTGCGCCGCACGATGAGGTCAGGTGGCTGGATTGGATTTGACGTTTCAGAAAATCCTGCGCCTGGTTTTGGGTCAAGCGCGCGCAATTGTCGCAACATTTCTGACAATCGCTCGGGTGTAGCATGGGTCAATTTACGCAATTTTTTCAAATCACCCTCTGCAAGGATCGATAGATTGTCGAGCATCACGCTAAAATCAGGCTTTAAGATGCCACGATCTCTTGCTTGAAGCCGCAAACACTCTCGCAGATTGCGTGCGAAAAGTCCCGCGGGCTCGATTTCTTGCAGGCGGATTAAAACACGTTCGATTTGCTTTTCATCGACCATCAGTCGGGCCGCAATAGTCGCAACGGTTTGGCCAAGCCACCCAGAGGGTTCCAGTGTTTCAATAAGCATATGCGCGATTATTCTATCTTTGTCTGTAAGGCCAAGCTGAAGCATCTCTGCCGTCACATGCGCATATAGCGAGGGTGCATCTGCCGCCAACAAACTAAGCGGGTCAAAGTTTTCGTCGTCGCGGGGGCCCAGTTTTGTGCCCCTGCCAACATCCATCGCACCGGTTTCAAATTGATTGTCATAGTCGCTGTCCCGAATTGGGCCATCTGCCGCGATTTCGCCCTTTGCCATGTCGATCTTTTCAACAGCCGCGGGCAACTCTGTCAAAGTTTCAGCGGCGGGTTCGCAATCAAGAAAAGGATTTTCTTCAGATTGGCTTTCGAGATAGGCCCCCAATTCAATATTTGTCATGGTTAGCAGGCTTATCGCCTGCTGTAATTGAGCCGTTATGACGACTGATTGCTTCTGTCGAAGCTGATTTGCACCTGTCAGTTTCATGGAAACCCCCGTACCCATGCCCTAAAACTGACAGTTGTTGTTAACATTTCAAAGTTTTCTGTTTGACAGACTTCTGTCGGTTATTTGACGCATTAACTATCTGTTAACTATGTTTAATTTCATCCAGTCTTAGTGACTTATCCTATGTGACAAAATACCGTCACTCTATTCGCGGCGCTGAGATCCTTCAGGACGATATTTCCAAGCCTTTGACCTTGCCCGAGTCACTTTTCGGAAAAACTTCACCCAGTTCCCCTAAACATCTATGAATTGCGCCGTTTACCTTTTTGAGCGTCGGAAGAGGCGCGGCGAGAGTGATCGAAACGGGTTATCCTCATATCTTGGAAAGGGCTGAGAAATGGCACTGCAAATCAACACGAACGTGGGCGC